>CAYZVJ010000109.1:0-2083 GCA_964481765.1 uncultured Rikenellaceae bacterium
CGGTCAAAGAGGGCTTTTTGCAATTCTCCCGGTGTCATTCCCTCGATCCCAAAATTCCCCAGTCCGCAGGCATATTTCGGATCAAAGGAGGTAAAAAATTTAACTTCCGGGATATCCCGTATCCGCTCCATCCAGTAATTGCGCAGGAAGTTCAGTCGCTCCTTTTTTCTCTCCTGGCCGATCATATAGTGAAAATCGATGGCTTTTCCAATGGCCAGTTCTGCCGGGAACGAGCGGGTACCCATGGCTTCAAATTTCCGGATATCATCACTTCCCGGATCTCCGGGAGCAGTAAAGGGCCAGATCTCTTTGATCTTCTCTTTTTTGATCCAGAGCATGCCTGTGCCGAAGGGAGCATAGAGCCATTTGTGGAGTGAAGTGCCAAAGTACTCACAATCCAGGTCAGGTATTTGAAAGGGCAGGTGAGCGAAGGTATGAGCTCCATCAACCAGAACATCAATCCCATGGTCATGGGCGGCTTTTGCGATTTTTTTCACCGGAAGGATCTGTCCTGACCAGTTGATCATATGCATGATCTCTATCACTTTGGTTTTTGAGGTAAAGGCATCCACATAAGTTTTCACGATCAGGTCGTCATCTTCCACGGGTTGAGGAAGATAGATCCATTTCAGGACAACTCCGTCTCGTTTTTCTCTCTGTTTCCAGGCATTGATCATGTTCGGGTAATCCTGTTTGGTCAATACCACTTCATCACCTTTCTTCAGGTTCATTCCGAAGATTACCGTTTCCAGTGCTTCTGTGGTATTCCGCTGTATGGCTACCTCTTCCGGGGAGCAGCCTCCAAGACGTGCCAGATCCTTCCTTACTGCCTCTCTTCCCTCCCCCACAACCTGCCACATGTAATAGGCTGGTCCCTCATTACTTATCCTGTTGTAGTGTTCGAATGCATCCTGGACAACCCTGGGTTGTGGACATACACCGCCGTTATTCAGATTCATGATATTGGGAGAGGCCGTAAACGATTGCTGAACCCAAAACCAGAAATCTTCGTCTGATTCGATATCTGTCGGTGGTGTCAATAACGCATCACCCATGGGGCTGGAATAATTTTTTCCAGAAGCAGTGTTCATAAAGGATCCCACAGCTACCGCTCCTGCTGCTGCGAATGATCTGGTTAAAAACTGACGTCTGTTCGTTTTCATGATGAAATTTATTTTATGATCGGTATAGTTCAGGTAGATATTGCACTTCAGTCTCTTCATAAAATTACCATCTTTCGGGTTAAAAAAAAATGAAATTCAGAAATTATTGGTAATTTTGATAGACCAAACCAACAAAAACCAATCATGAAAAGAATTCAGGGAATTGTGCTTGTTTTCTTCATCCTGATAACAAAAGCTTACCCCGGATGGATACTCACGATTGAAAATTATGATACAGATAACCAGGAAATAAGGAGTCACCTCGTCTATTTTCAGGAGAACAGGATCAAAATAGTGGACCCGGATCTTACAACGATTTTTGACCTGAACCGGAATATGATTACGTTCCTGAAACCCCAGATTCACATGTACTGGAAAGGAACCCTGGAAGATTACCGGAAAGAGGTGAGGGAGACACTGGAATTGATGATCGATCTCGAGGTCAAGAAGCTACCGGAAGAAAAACAGGATGAAGCAAGGAAAACGTTTGAAACCATGATGCGGATCATGGAAAATCCGGATACCACTTCCACATTGGATATTTTTATCCGCGAAACGGCTGAAAAAGATACGATCCTGGGGTATGAAACCGCTAAATCCCAGGTTTTTTTAAATGGAGTAATCATGGAAGATCTTTGGATCCCCGAGAAGCTGGATGTGTCCAGTGATCTGGACCAGAGAAAATACCTGCGCCTGCTTAGCCAGTTGAGTACGGGCTTTGAAAACGAACTGGTGTACCAGACCTCGACTGAATACAACCGCTTGATACAGAACAAATACGTTCTGCGGACGAAAGAATACAAAATTGGCTATCAAACCGTGAATGAGGTAGTTGATATGCGTCAGGAATCCCTCGGTGAATCGGTGTTCCTTCCCCCCACGAATTACAAACCCGTTACCCTCACTGAGCTGGGAATCAT
>CAYZVJ010000109.1:2183-8317 GCA_964481765.1 uncultured Rikenellaceae bacterium
CAACCCCAGTTTAATAATTGGTTGAAATAAATATCTTTGTAGTTCGTTTTGAACTGACGTTTTACCGGGATGGATCACATACGAAACTTTTGTATCATTGCCCATATTGATCATGGTAAAAGTACCCTGGCTGACCGGATGTTATTGAAAACAAATACTCTTTCACAGCGGGACTTCAAAGACCAGGTGCTTGACAGCATGGAACTGGAGAGGGAGAGAGGCATCACCATTAAGAGTCATGCCATTCAGATGCAGTATCTGCACGGGGATTCAACCTACTATCTGAACCTGATCGATACCCCGGGACACGTTGATTTCTCATATGAAGTATCCCGATCGATTGCCGCTTGTGAAGGGGCATTGCTGGTCATCGATGCCACCCAGGGGGTCCAGGCTCAGACCATTTCGAACCTTTACCTTGCCATTGAACATGACCTGGAAATTATTCCGGTGCTGAACAAGATGGATCTCGAGGCTGCCATGCCGGAGGAAGTGAAAGATCAGATTGTTGATCTGGTTGGCTGTCAACGGGACGATATCATCGAAGCGAGTGGAAAGACCGGGTATGGGGTTGACCGCATCCTGGAAGAGATCGTTTTACGAATTCCCCCGCCAAAAGGGGATCCGAATGCTCCGTTACAGGCATTAATCTTTGATTCCGTATTTAACTCCTTCCGGGGTATTCACGCCTATTTCAAGGTGATGAACGGTGAGATAAAAACCGGCGATCATGTGATGTTTGTGGCAACCCGGAAAAAATACCATGCCGATGAGGTGGGAGTACTGAAACTTAAGATGGAACCGCGCAATGTAATGAAAACCGGTGACGTGGGTTATATCATATCCGGGATTAAAACCTCCAGCGAAGTAAAAGTTGGAGACACCATTACACACGTTGAGAACCCCTGTGATAAAGCAATTGCAGGATTTGAAGATGTTAAACCCATGGTTTTTGCAGGGATCTATCCGGTGGATGCAGATGATTACGAAGAGCTACGTGCATCAATAGATAAACTGCACCTCAATGATGCATCCCTGACCTACGCCCCTGAATCATCTGCTGCCCTGGGTTTTGGTTTTCGATGTGGCTTCCTGGGACTTCTGCACATGGAAATTGTGCAGGAAAGACTGGACAGGGAATTTGATATGAATGTCATAACCACTGTTCCGAATGTGTCCTACAGGGTCCACACCAGGAAAGGTGAGGTCATCGAAGTTCACAACCCTTCCGGTCTGCCTGAACCCACTGTCATCGATTATATAGAGGAACCCTATATAACAGCGCAAATCATTTCCAAATCAGAATTTGTCGGCTCGGTCATGAAACTCTGCATCGACAAGAGGGGAACACTTAAAAACCAGGTTTATCTTACTTCCGATCGGGTAGAGGTCTCGTTTGAAATGCCCCTTTCCGAAATCGTCTTTGATTTCTACGATAAACTGAAAAGTATATCCAAAGGATACGCTTCATTCGATTACCACCAATCCAGCTTCCAAAAGGCAAGCCTGGTGCGTCTCGATGTGTTGCTGAACGGTGAAATGGTGGATGCACTATCCACCCTTATCCATAAAGACAATGCTTATGATTTTGGCCGGAGAATGTGTGTGCGGCTGAAAGAATTGATACCAAGGCAACAATTTGACATCGCCATACAGGCTGCTATCGGGTCCAAAATCATTGCCAGGGAAACCGTTAAAGCCCTGCGGAAGGATGTAACGGCCAAATGTTACGGAGGGGATATTACCCGGAAGCGTAAATTGCTTGAAAAACAGAAAAAAGGCAAAAAACGCATGCGTCAGGTGGGCAATGTTGAAGTACCCCAGCAAGCCTTCCTGGCCGTCCTGAAGCTCGATTAAGTTTCTTTGGTCAAACCCGTCAAATTCGTAACTTTGTCTTCTTAATTTACATTTTTTATATATATTTAGCGATCTATATCTATACATACACCTGTTTGAAATATCTCGTTCATGGATAGAAAGCTACATCTGGGAATGGATATCGGTTCAATATCGATCAATACGGTATTGATGGATGAAAAGATGAACATCCTTGAAAACCATTATCATTTCTGTCACGGAAAACCTTTTCATTTACTCAAAGAACTGCTTGGCGATATATTCAAAAAACATCCTTCCGAATCCATAAAGACCCTGGCTTTCACCGGTACGGGAGGAGAACTTGCGGTTGAACTGGTTGGCGGGCATTTTGTTAACGAAATCATTGCCCAATCGGCTTCAGTAGCCCGTTTATACCCGCACGTTAAAACGGTTATTGAGATGGGGGGTGAGGATTCAAAACTGATCTTTATGCATGCAGATGAGAAGGAGAACGTCAGCCGCTTGTCCGATTTTACACTCAATAATCTGTGTGCCGCCGGAACTGGATCGTTCCTGGACCAGCAGGCAAAACGAATTGGCGTTGCCATTGAAAAGGAATTTGGAGAGATGGCATTAAAATCCGAAAATCCGCCAAGAATTGCCGGCAGATGCAGTGTCTTTGCCAAGAGTGATATGATACACCTTCAACAAATTGCCACACCGGTACACGATATTGTTGCAGGCCTCTGTTTTGCAGTAGCCAGGAATTTTATCAGTGCCCTGGGGAAAGGAAAACAATTTGAGTTTCCTGTCATTTTTCAGGGAGGTGTTGCTGCTAATGCAGGTGTAGTCAGGGCATTCCGGGAGCTGCTCAAAACCAGTGAAACTGATTTTATCATACCCGAATATTATGCTTCTATGGGGGCAATCGGCGCTCTTTACCACATTCTCCACCAGGAAGATATTGAAGAGAACCGGTTTAAGGGGCTGGAGGCACTGGAGCACTACCTTACCACGGCTCATGCCCGAGGTGATATACATGAACCGCTTCAGGAATCGGATGCAACGTACGACAAAACGGTTCATTCCATTCCTGCCGGGTCAAAAAAAACAGAGGTATACCTTGGATTGGATGTGGGATCGTTAAGTACAAATGTGGTGCTGATCGATGATCAGAACCGCGTCATTGCCCGAAGGTATTTACCCACAGCCAGTAAACCACTCGAGGCGATCAGAAAAGGGATGTCAGAAATTTATGAAGAGGTTGGTGACAGAGTGATTGTTAAAGGTGCCGGGACCACCGGATCAGGCCGTTACCTTACCGGAGATTTTATCGGTGCCGATACGATACAGAATGAGATCACTGCCCAGGCAACAGCAGCCATTGATTTCGATCCCCGGGTCGATACGATTTTTGAAATTGGCGGCCAGGACTCAAAATACATCAGTATCGATAACGGTGTGGTTGTTGATTTCGAGATGAATAAGGTATGTGCTGCAGGAACGGGTTCTTTTCTTGAAGAACAGGCTGAAAAGTTGGATATCAATATTGTTGAAGAGTTTGGTGCATTGGCACTTGAAGCTCCAAAGCCGGCAGGACTTGGAAGCCGGTGTACCGTGTTTATGGAATCTGACCTCAATTCACATCAGCAAAAAGGAGTGGAGAAGGAGAACCTCGTTGGAGGCCTGGCATACTCCATTGTTGAGAATTACATTCAAAAAGTGGTCCGGAAAAAACGCATTGGTGATCATATCTTTTTCCAGGGTGGAGTTACCAATAACAAAGCGGTAGTAGCCGCTTTTGAAAAAGTTACCGGCAAGAAAATCATTGTCCCCCCCCACTTTGATGTTACCGGTGCCATCGGAGCAGCCATGCTTGCCAGGGAATCGATGGCTGAAGGTCAACAAACACGGTTTAAGGGATTTGATGTCAGTAAGGTACCGTATAAAGTGGATCGATTCACCTGTAAGTCATGCTCGAACCAATGTGAGATCCGGAGAGTACGGATTGAAGGAGAAAAGAAGCCCCTGTTTTACGGGGGAAGGTGTGAACGGTATGAACTGGATGAACGAAAAGGCAAGGGAAAAGGAATACCGAATCTGTTTGATGAACGGCTATCTTATCTGATGGGGGATTTCCAGGAGGAGCCAAAGAACGGCAGGACCACCATTGGTATACCCAGAGCCCTGGTCCTGTTCTATCAACAATTTCCTTTCTGGAGAACATTTTTCCAGGAACTCGGATTTCATGTGGTCATCTCCCCCGAGTCGGATAACCAGTTGATCAAGAAGTCGCTCCAGATCATCGTTGCGGAAACATGTTTTCCCATTGAGTTGATGCATGGACACATCATGGATCTGCTTGAAAACGAAGAGGTGGACCATGTCTTTACACCATTTATCATCAATGCCAAAACCGAGGAGGGTAACCCAACCAGCAACTACAACTGCCCATGGGTTCAAACCTTCCCTTTCATGGTGAAAGCTGCAATTACCAGCGAAGATCTGAAGAAGAAAATGCTTGTTCCAACGTTGAATTTCAGGTATTTCGGCAAAGTACTGGACAGGGAGCTTTCGGACTTCATGAAGGAGAAATTCGGGATTTCGTCAAAGAAGGTGATCCGCGCGATCCGGAAAGCAGACGAACTGCAGGTCGCATTCGAAAATCAACTGATAATACGTGGTCAGGAGGTACTGGAGAATCTGCCGGATGACAAGGAGGCACTCGTTATCCTTGGTCGTTCCTACAATACCGGAGACCCTGCACTGAACCTGAGGATGGTTGAAAAGCTGATTAACCAGGATGTACTGCCCATACCCATTGATTATCTGCCACTGGGCAGTGAGCACATTACTGATGACTATCCCCAGATGTACTGGCCCAACGGGCAGAAGGTACTGGCTGCAACCCGGATCGTTGCCAGGGATAAAAAACTGCATGCCATTTACATGGGAAATTTTATGTGTGGTCCCGATTCATTCCTCTCCCATTTCGTGCATGAGGAGATGGCCGGCAAACCCTATCTTGAGATTGAGATCGATGAACACAGTGCAGATGCCGGCATGATTACACGCTATGAAGCCTTTCTCGACAGCCTGAGGGGATCGAGGTTGTCAAAAGGCAGAATGGAAAAAGTGTACCGTCCGGGCGTCATGGAATCATCTCCGCTGGAAGACCGGATCCTCTACTTTCCTTATATGTGCGATGCAGCGTATACCATTGCAGCAGCAGTGAGAAGCTGTGGACTGAAATCGGAAGTTTTACCCATGCAGGATAAGGAGGCACTCGAGATCGGCAGAAAGTATACATCAGCCCGGGAGTGCTTCCCCATGATCTGCACTACCGGAAGCTTTCTTAAAAAACTGATGGAACCCGGAGTGGATCCTTCAACGATCAGCTTTTTCATGCCGGATCACAACGGCCCCTGCCGCTTCGGACAATATAATAAATTTCAACGGCTGATCTTTGACCGCCTGGGATATAAGGATACCAAAATCATCTCTCCCAGTAATGAGACATCGTATGAAGATATATCGGGAGGACATGGGACTAAATTCCGGTATACGGCATGGAAAGGGTTTGTCGCCGTTGACCTGCTCAGAAAATTAAAACAGGAACGAATTTCCTATGAAGCCATTCCCGGAGAAACAAACCGGGTTTATCAGAAAGCCTTGAATGCTGTCGTCCGGTCCATTGAAAACGGTGCAAAAGACCTTTCTGAAGTATTGCATCGTGAAGCTCAGAAGTTTAAAGAAATACAGCTCATCAATGGTGAACGGAAACCGGTTGTAGCTGTTGTAGGTGAGATATTCATGAGGGATAATCCCTATTGCAGCGGATACCTGGTTCAGCGACTGGAAAAATTCGGTGCCGAAACCTTCATCGCACCCTTTTCCGAATGGCTGAGTTACTCAACCTATCGCTACACCCGGGATAGCCTGTGGAAAGGAGATGTTAAAGGCCTGATCAAATCAAAAATACAGAATGTCTCCCAGAACATTTCAGCGAAAAACCTGCATAAAGCCGTTCACGGACTGTTTGAAGAAGAGAGGGATGTCACGATACGAGAGATGCTCGACAGTTGCGGACCGTATATTCACAGGCATTATGACGGTGATCCGGCTCTTAACCTCGGAAGTTCTGTCCTTCTTGCCAATACGAATATATCCGGGATCGTTAATATTCTGCCCTTTACCTGTATGCCCGGAACGGTTATTGCTTCCGTATCCCATAAATTCAAACAGGACCATGGCAACCTTCCCTATGAAAGCATTGCATACGACGGACAGGATGATGCAGCCATTGAATTGCGGTT
>CAYZVJ010000110.1:0-2521 GCA_964481765.1 uncultured Rikenellaceae bacterium
ACTAGTTGATTTTCTTTACACGGAGTGCCTCTCCTTCCACAATCATTTTATATCCCAGACCGACACTGTATATTACAGCGGTAGGCCTGAATGCATGATGATACCTGTAGGAGTACTCATCCTGTTGCCAGATCTTTCCATTACTAAGTTCGAAACAGGTATCGCCGGTCCAGCCGGTGAATTCACTGACAATAATATCCTCCAACACATCGGTGACCTGTTCCACGGATACAAATTCCGATTGTCCGTCAACCAGAAAATAATAGGTCTCGCCGTATTTATAAATGCTAATGGATGGTTGGTATGCCCGATAATACCAATATTTTCTGATTGTCTGGATCCAGTATTGACGGTTAATGAGGGGAAAAAGCATTTCATGATCAAAACCCTTAAAGTCACCATTAATTTTGGATTTAAGGATAAGCTCTCCGTCCTGTATGATCTCTATAGCATTCATGGTCGGGTTAACGCCAGGATGTATTGTCCTGTTTCTTCACACACTGGCAAAGCATTCGTTACAGAATAATTCTATAATTAAATATACCTTAACTGATGATTATATCCAAACGAGTTGTAATATTATACCGTTTCTGAAACAAGAATAAGTGAATGATTTACATTTCTATCATGGTTATAAATCAGGATATTGCGAAATTGTCTTGGGGCAAAGGGTCCGTTCACCCGTATGATGTCCGGAATGGTTTTTCGTCTGATGATATTCGCCGCGAGCCAGACACCAAATGCTGATGATGTTGGGTATTCTCCACAGAGATGTTTAAAATAGGCCTGGTTGGTATTTTTAAACAACCCGTTTTGCAGGTGTTTGTAGATCTTGCCTGCATCCAGATCACCATTCAGACCAAAAATAACAAGGTCAATACCATCGACAGATAACTGTTTGCGTGTTAGGAATGCGGATATTCGCTTTTCAGATTCCACCAGATTCCCGGGTTTATAATATGTTTCCAACCCACGTATCGTGGCGTAGGGGTTATTGCTTTTTTTCGCATTGAGCGTGAAGAAGGTTGAGCCCTCTCCGGGAACTGCTCCCACTGACTCACATTCTGCCAGTCGCAGATGATCAATTAACTCTTTTTTAAACCGGTGATTTACCGATTTTATTTCCTGGTGTTGCGCAGTGATTTCATCAACTCCCCCGACCAATATATTGTTAACCGGTTTTTCCTGTAGCAGCAGCATGGCATTCAGAAGTGCATTTTCAAAAGAGAGACTTCCATGCACATAGGTAATATTGTATTTATTGCATTTCAGCATGACAGCAATATAGGCTGCAATGGTATTATGAGTAGATTGGATAAACGAGGTCGGATTCAGGAATTTTTCCTGATTATCAATCATGGTTGTAAGAAACTTTTCCGTATCAGCCAGCATGCCCATTCCGGTTCCGGTGATAATGGCATCGGGCTCAACTACCGATGCGTCGTTTAGGGAGAGGGCAGCAGCGGCAACGCCGATTTTCAAACTTCGGCTGAGTCTTCGTGGAAGTACTCCTTTCGGTATGATCTCGTGATAATCTGGTTCAATACATTTCAGGAATGGCCCTTCATGTTTGACAATCTCCTCAAGAAACAGGGAGTTGTCAAATGTCCTCTGCGGTGAGATATTTCCTATACCATTAATAAACAATTCCATATCAACAAGCCGAAAAGATAAGACTGGAGTTATTCCCTCCAAAGCCAAATGAGTTACTCAGGACATGCTCGATTTTTTTATCTGTCACCAGCTTTTTGACCGGTTGAAAACTCAGTTCTGACATCTGCTTTTCAAAGTTCAGATTAGGAAAACATACCTGATGGATAATCGATAAGATAGAAAACACTGCTTCAATGCCTCCTGCCGCACCGAGTGTATGTCCGGTGTAAGGCTTGGTTGAAGAGATAAACGGTACTGACCTGCCGAAAATATTTTCAATGGCAATCCCTTCTGAAAGGTCATTGTTCTCTGTCCCGGTACCATGGGCATTGATATACTGTATTGCTTCTTGTTGCAACCCGCTTTTCAGAAGGGCTTCTTTCATGGAAAGAAATGCGCCAATCCCATCGGGAGATGAAGCGGTCTGATGGTATGCATCATTGGCATTGGCATATCCTTTCAATTCGCAATATGTTCTCCTGTTGCCAACTGCCTGCTCCGATTCAAGAACAACATAGCCTGCTCCTTCTCCCAGGTTCAATCCGTTGCGGTTTTGATCAAACGGACGGCAGGGTCTGCTATCCAAAATCATCAACGAATTAAATCCATTCAGCGTGAATTTTGACAGAGCATCTGTACCCCCGGCAATGACGCGGTCAAGCATGTTATTTCTGACAAGCTGAGCCCCGAAAATGATAGCATTTGCTGATGAGGAACAAGCGGTACTAATGGTTGAAAGGTAATCCCTGGCATGAAGCAGGTCGGCAATTTTTTCAGTGCTGTCACTACAATCGTGTGTGTCAACATAGATGCGAAACCGATCGGATGCCAGGTAATCGTAATAATGGATTTCCGATTTATCCATTCC
>CAYZVJ010000110.1:2621-8138 GCA_964481765.1 uncultured Rikenellaceae bacterium
GCTCCCCGCAAAAATACATCATAAAATCCATCCACTCCCCAGTTTAGCGGTGAAATGATACTGATTTTTTGCATTATGGTTGGCATCATGTAGACGGGAACCCATATTCCTCCGATCGCAGCAAGAATAATTACGGACACGGATCCGAAAGAAGCTGCCTGTTCGTGACTGGTGGCTATCGTTCCCAGTAATACTCCATAACCCGTTGCTGCCAGAGCCACAGAGAGGGATAAAATGATAAGCGCTCCAGGATGCGAGCCAAGTTCAAGTGTCGGCATTCCCAGTAAGGGAAGAAAAACGATACCAACCATCAGCATCAAAAAGAACTGGATCAGACAAACCACAAGATAGACTATGATCTTGGATAGAAGAACGATAATGTACGAGCCGGGCATTAACTTCAGTCGCAAAGCACTACCATCTTCCCGCTCTTTAATAATATTTCCAGTCAGGGGAATAATGATAAAGAACATGGCGAATACAGTCCAGGCAGGAACATTGTGTTGTACGGAGTTGGGAAGCACCTCATTATACTTGTTGGAAGCATAGGTTTGTTCAATGGTTATCCCGCTCTCTCCCAAAAACGATAATTCACTCCCTTCAGGTAACAAATGTTTCACCTCTTCGGTGAATGCCTGAAAAACTATTTTTGATTCAATTTTTGATGTGAAGTTGTCGAGCGCATTCATTACCGACTGCTTGAACGAATTTTTTATTACAGGGTCAAAATAGACCACCACAGTTGCAGCGCGGGAGGAATCCGGTTCGTAATGAAGCGAATCAGCATTTCCTTCTGCAAGGGCTTTTTCAATCAATATCTTTGCCTTTTCTCTTAATGCCTTTGTAGATCCTTCTTTGATCAGGATACCAATTTGATAGTTTCCTTCTGATATGTTCTGGTGTAACACCTGTTCGGAAATGTTTTGATCATCCAGTGAAGTTTTCACCGAAAAGAACCCCGTTGATGCCAAACCCTGTTCAATTGCCATCCCCAATGAATCCAGGTCATTATTAACAACCAACACCTCCAGGTTTGTTTCATCCAGTTTACGAAACGTAGAATCCTGAATTAATGTCATGACAAAAATTAACACCATCGGCATAACAAACAAAATAGCCAAGCCGGCCATATCCCGGATGAGGACCAGTATTTCTTTGATTATGGATGATCTTAATTTCAACATCAGTTATCTCTTAATCGTCTCCCTGTCAGGTGTAAAAAGATGGTTTCCAGGTCAGTATATTCCGGTTTACTTTGAATCAGTTGTTCCGGTCTGCCTTCAATGATAATCTCACCATAATCGATAATGGCAATGTGAGTGCATAAATTTTCGGCTTCTTCCAGGTAGTGAGAAGTATAAATTATGGTCGTTCCTTCTCCATTCAACTCCTTCAGGTAAGTCAGGATCACACTTCTTGATTGCACATCGATTCCTACCGTGGGTTCATCGAGAAAAAGGATTTGGGGTTGATGAAGGATTCCTGCAATCAGGTTCAATCTCCGTTTCATTCCCCCCGAATATGTTTTCACTTTCCTCTGAGCTTTTTCTTCAAGTCCAAGCAGGTGAAGACATTGTGCGATTCTCTTTTTCAGAGTGGTTCCTTTTAATCCGTACATATTCCCAAAAAACCGGAGATTTTCATTGGCGGTAAGTGTTGGATAAAGGGCAATATCCTGGGGTACCACTCCGATCTCCTGTCTGATTTTTTTTACATGATCAGGTAATAGCAATCCGTTCACCCTGATTTCACCCCGGGTGGGTTTGAGTAAACCACAAAGCATATTAATGGTTGTGGTTTTCCCGGCTCCATTTGGGCCAAGTAAGCCGAAAATTGCATTTTCCGGAATCTGCAGTGAGATATTCTTTACTGCGGGATCCGTTGTACCCCTGTACAATTTGGTAATGTTCTCAAGCTGGATGACCGCTTTAGGGTTCATTCTTCCAGTGAAATGGTTCTTAACCGTTTATAGATCCTCTCTTCACGATTGGCTATATCAACCAGAATATCAGCAGCATCTTCATAGGTTTCCTTACTGTTCGCCCGGTTTTTAAATATTCTTCCAGACATAATTGCAAACTGTCGCCAGCGATCACCTGTTTCCGTCATCTCTTTTGATACTTCGTTTAACCATTCTTTTCCAAGTACTTCCGCTGCTTCCTGTAAGAATGCAGCATAGATGAAGCGAAATCCTGCACCTCCGGTTCCTATTTCCTCAAGCATACGGATTACTTGCCCCAGGTAGAGTGATGCCTTTTTCGGGCCCAGTCTTGCTGGCCATCTTCTCATTCTTTTCGCCAGATACCGGATTCCTTTCACCCCAAACATGGGCAGGGGAATGTTCAACATATCCTGGCAGGTTTTTTTTATTCCTTTAACAATTGCCCTGTCCAGGTCATATGTTAGTGAAGTCTTCTTTACATAATACATCCGGCCAATGGGTGGATAGGTTCCCTTTGCATACCTTACCCTTTTCAAATCATGGTATGAAAGTTTTTCCGGATTCTCCATGATGGGATCACTGATGTTGTAATCTCCATTTTCATGGCCAAACACGATGATATTATGCGCGTTAAAATGGAACCGATAGGGCTTGGGAAAGTATGTCAGGTGAAAAACCCCAACCAGGCAGCCGGTTGGAATTCCCTTTTTCAAATTTTCATCAAGGGCATCCATGGCATTCCTGGGGTTTGCGAATTTTTTCCGGCTTATTTCAATTTTCAGGCTTTTCGTTACGCGTTTAAATATCCATCCGGGCAATGGACGAAATGAAATGACAGGCAAATAGTTCAATTTAATAAAAGGCATATAGGAGAAAAACAGTCCCGAACCAATGCCAAAAATCATCGGTTCACTCAAATCAATGCCATAGAAATTCAGCAGATTCGAAGTAACGCCATTTTCGCAATGAGCAGCAGGTCTGTGAACAAAGGGTATGTTACTTTCGTGTTGCTTCACCATTATTCTTTTCCGGGTTCATTAAACGTACATAATTCATCAACCGTGATCGTAAATGTTTCGGCATATTTTTCGAGCATTTTTTCATCCAGTTTTCGAAAAACTTTCGGTTTCAAGTGCTTCCTTACCTTACGTTTGGGCAATTCAAGGTATTGTGCAAGTAGCGAAATATTCATGATGTTTTTTTCCATATAATAGGCTACCGGGCTTACTTTCCCTGCCAACACCTTATGTCTGGTTTGCTCTACTTTTTCCTGAATTTCATTCCAGGCTTGTTTCATGGCTTCATTTTTGGGTTCCCATCCGGTACTAAACACCTGAACGTACTTGCCATTTTCGTCCACGGCATAACAGAGGTCCCTCATTTTGCCTTCCATCAGGCCTGCATCGTCTTGCGGGACTTCTTTTTTTCTCATGATTATCTGGTTAAATGTTGCAGATCAATAAAACCATTCTTTTTTTTACGATTGCGAAGGGACTATCTCCTGGTTCTGCTTATATTTATTCTCACTGATACAGAATAGTAACAATGGCATTCATCCCTCTTTTTTATACAACGGTCAACAGGGCATAGACATATGAAAAGCGTGCACTTTCAGGGATCATCAATAAAATCTTGTTTCCCTGTTTAAGTTTTCCGGAATGGAAAAGCTCTTCCATCATAAAATAGATTGAGGCTGCTCCGACATTTCCAAGCCGTGTAAGATTGGTATACCATTTTTCCTGGGGGATCTCAGCACCCCTGGATCTGATTTCATCTGCAATTTTTTTACGAAAATATTCCGATGAGAGGTGGGGCAGGAAATAATCAATCTCATCAAGGTTCACGTTTCTCCTTTTTATCACATCAACATAAAAATCGGTGCCTTTTTTCACGATATTTTCATCGAGAAGTTTCACATCTTGTCGAAGGGAGAAAGCCGACCGGCTGAACAGTTCTTCCGGTTCAAACTCCTTCCAGCCATTCATCCCTCCCTTTTCATTGAGTTCACCACCAGCATACATACAAGTTCCGATTCCATTTGCATAGGAGATACTTTCAATCCATTCAATTCTCAAAGAGCGGTTTTTTCCGGGTTTATCCTGCAGTAAAGCAGCCCCGGCTCCATCAGACAGCATCCATCTGAGAAAATCTTTTTCAAAAGCAAGGATTGGTTTATTCTCTAACTCTTTCCATGATTCTGCTTCCATGTGGAAATTCTTGGCTGATTCCCATGAGGAGAATTTTTCTGAGCCGGCACAAACTGCATGTTTTGATTCTCCGGCCAACACGGCGAGATAGCCAAATTTCAACGCTTGCATACCGGTAAGGCAGGCTCCTGACATGGAGACAATTTCAACGGGTTTTGTTTTTAGTTCTCCATGCACCATAGCAGTATGGGATGGTAAGAGTTGATCGGGCGAAGTTGTCCCACAAGCCAGCAAATCCATATCATTCAAATCAAACCCGTTACCGGTAAGTTTTCTTATTGCCTCAGCGGTCAGTTCTGCATTCGAGTGAGTTGAATTCCCGTTTTTATCCAATGCATAAAAACGGGTGGTAATCTGATTATTTCGTAATACAAGAAACTTAGCCCTGGATGACTTACCGCCAACTTTCCCAAGTATCTCTTCCATCTCCTCATTGGTCACAGGATCATTTGGGAGAAACTTTGACAGTCGTGTAATGTAGACTTCACCTGGCATATCTATACACTAAATTGATAACTACAACAATATATCAACCAGCAAAGATAAGAATTGTTCAGAAAGAATGCATCCCAAATGAAGATAAGCAGGATGGATTGATCAGGCGATCCCGGAATAATAGCGGATCAATTTCCTTGTCTTTTTTCTGTTCATCGCATGCACCAGGTAAAAAATCACAGATGCGACGGGAGAAACCAGAAAAAGAACTGTAAACAGGTAGTACTTAAACAATTTTAGCCAGGGGTCTCTTCCGGGATCTCCATAGGATCCTTTTTTCAGGATAATCCTTGCCCAAATTTTGAACATCATATGACCCCGCTTCTCAATACTGATCAGCACAGGATCTGGTGATACAGCGCCAAGGGCAACCCATTTCTCCTGTAATTCCTGATAATCGTTTCTCCTGCATGAATCGGCCAGAACTGTTCCATATTTTGAAGATTCCCGAACATCCGCTTCAGAGACACCCGCCCGTGGAAATAGTCTGCCCCATATTCCTTTACCTTCTCTCTCCCCTTTCACCAGCCAGCGGATGATGGTAATGACACTGATTAAATTAGGGGCTTTATCGAGTAATACAATATTCCCAACGAGATTACCACCACTATTGCTAATTTTCTCCTTGACAACTTCATGCGCCATTACCCACATATTGCGGCTGCCAATAATGGTCACCACCGGTTTGTCCTGGAAAATTCTTTTGGCCTCATCTGACTGAAGAAACGAATTAATGGGTATGGAGGGAGAGAGGTACCAGATTTGATATGCCAGGATAATGAGATCGTAGTGCTCATCCGGGTTATGTTGAAGTGGTTCCAGCTCACAGGGTATCCCGGCAACTGATTCCGGAAAAGCCTGGAAAAACTGTTT
>CAYZVJ010000111.1:0-3220 GCA_964481765.1 uncultured Rikenellaceae bacterium
GTAGCGACCAGGAATTCCCAGAATTTTTTTACCGTTTCGATATTCACCTTTTCATCCGGTGAGTGTGGAAACCGAATGGTGGGTCCGAATGAGATCATATCCAGGTTCGGATAAACACCACCAAGTAATCCGCATTCCAGTCCGGCATGAATGGCTTTGATTTCAGGGATATTCCCAAACTTCTTCTGGTACACACCCTGCATCGTTTTCAGGATAGGTGATTCCATGTTTGGCTTCCATCCGGGGTACTCTCCATCAAATGTTGTTTCTGCTCCGGCAGGTTCGAAAACAGCGCGAAACATGTTCTTAAGATCCTCCCTGGCCGAATCCACCGAACTTCTTAACAAACAGAGCACGTCAACCTGTCCGTTGTCCGATTTAACCACAGCCAGGTTGGTAGAGGTTTCAACCAATCCTTCCATATCATTGCTCATTCGTATCACACCGTTCGGACAGGCATAGACTGCATTGAGGAAACGATCCTGTGTGTCCCTGTCCATTACCGAAGCCGGTTTTTCAGCATCATCGGCTTTAAAATAAAGATCAGGATCAATGGTAGCAAACTCGCTTTTGAAAATCTTTTCCATTTTTTCCACGCATTCCAGGAATTTTACTTTTTGCTTTTCCGGCAGGGTTACAATTGCAAACGCTTCCCTGGGAATGGCATTCCGTAAGTCTCCCCCGGAGATGCCTGACACCCTCATCCCATGCTCCCTCGATGCATGCCAGAGGTAACGGTTCAATATCTTGTTGGCATTCCCCTTATCCAGTGGAATATCAATTCCCGAATGGCCACCCTTCAGCCCGGTAACGGAAAGTTTGAATGCAATATGATCACCGGGAACTGATTCTTCGGTATAATTGAACTTCATGTTGGCATTGGTTCCACCGGCACATCCCACGTAAAGCTCTCCCTCGTCTTCCGAATCCATGTTTATCAGGACATCTCCCTTCAATAATCCCGGCTTCAGTCCGAATGCTCCGGTCATTCCGGTCTCCTCATCAACGGTAAACAGGGCTTCAATGGGTCCATGTTTCAGATCCGTCGACTCCAGTACAGCCATGGCAGCTGCAACACCCATACCATTATCCGATCCGAGAGTAGTTCCGTCAGCTGTGACCCATTCCCCATCCACATAGGCTTCAATCGGATCCTTTTCAAAATCGTGTTCCTTATTGCTGTTTTTCTGGGGAACCATATCAAGGTGTCCCTGAAGAATGACGGCTTTGCGGTTTTCCATTCCCGGTGTTGCAGGTTTCCTGATGATTACATTCTGAACATCATCAACCAGGGTCTCCAAATCAAGATGTTCGCCAAATTCCTTGACAAACTGAACTGCTGCACCTTCCTTTTTCGAAGGCCGCGGAATTTGAGTTAAACTGTAAAAGTGCTTCCATAATTCCTTTGGTTCAAGATCTAATATCTCTTTGCTCATAGTATAGTATTTTATTTAACCATATATGACTGATTCTGTTTGTGTTATTCCGGCTTTTCTCCGGACGGCAACTCCAGACCGTATCTTTGCTTTGCATCGGCTTTCTTCAACTGGAAGGCAAAAAAGATGGCCACGATCCCCAGAACAACCAGCATCCCGATCGGGATGGTGTAATTGTATAACGGGATCTCCCCAATCTCTTTCAGATGATTTATTTGCTCGCTGATCTCTATCGATGAAAGCCCCTGCATTTCAAATTGCTCCCTGTAGCTATCCAGGGTCTGAACAACGGTTGGATTCACCAGGTCAAGTACTGCTCCAATTCCCCAGAAAAAGAGAGCCAATCCCCAATTCTGCACGGTGAACATTGATGCGTATGCTGTCCCGAGCCTGTTTTCTGCAACAATTTTTGCTACCGAAGGCCACATGGCAGCCGGTACCAGTGAAAAAGCAATCCCAAGACTGAGCAAACCAAGATACCCCAGAATCACATGATTAAATATGGACAGGGATAAATGGGCGAAAATCAGCAGCAGGGATCCCAGGATCATTAATGAAGCTGCTTTCCCCTTCCGGTCGACGTAACTCCCGAAAATGGGTGTGAACAGAATGGTTCCCATCGGGATCAGGCTTGCGGTCTTGGGTCCGTTCGTAAACCAGACGGACAGGGTCCCCCATAACGTCCGGACAAAAAGATAGAACAAAAGCAAAATGATCACAAGAGAGAGGATCTTCATCCCGAGGGTTTTCATCTTTGCCGGGACCATGGAAAAGGCAACGCCAAAAATAAATAATCCGAGAAATATGGTGGCATTCCCCAGAGATATGCTGCCAAAAATCTGAAAATAACTGCTACTTGCCGGCAGATCATAGGTAAATCCAAATTTATTGACCAACAGATCAGGAGCATACTGGATAAACGGGAACACAGCTGAATAGAAAGTAACACACAACAGTGCGATAAAAATAAAAGAACGATTGGTGGCAAGCTTCACCAAATCTGCAAATTTGAATTCTTCTTCCTCTCCCTCCACTTTCTCGGTAACCTGGCGGTCAATCTTTATATCAAATACTGTATAAATCAGGAAAATGATGAGCGATATCCCGATAAGGGTTGCGGCAAAGGCCACTGCGGGCGGTACGCTGTTCCCTCCAATATCAATCGACAGAGCAATACCCATGGCAGAACCTAACCGGCCAAATCCCATATTGATCGCCATAGCCAGCGCCAGTTCATATCCCTTGAACCATTTTACAATAGTCCGGGTACATACCACACAGACTATTTCAAGGCCGGACCCGAAAAGGATCCGTCCGATAATCATCATTACCAGCATGGTGGTGTGGCTCTCTCCGAAAAATCCGTAAGATGCAAGAGCAGTTATAGTACCTCCAAGGGTAGCCAGACCCCCAAAAACAATTCCGGCTAACCGGATACCCCATTTATCCAGAATGATACCCCCTACGATGATCATTCCAAACAGGTTTGCCAGTGTGGTTAATCCGATGATCCTGCCAAATTCCTCACTTGAGAATCCAAGCTCTGATTCCATCAGTCCTTTAAGTCCCGAGAAGAAATCCTGGAACCAGTAGGTTGAAAGCATCAACATACTGACCAATACTAACATAAACCACCGCATTGGGGCAGAATCACGTAACGTTTTGCTAATTGTTTCCATAGGTTATAGCGTAAATGATTGGTAGCGTTTGAAACACTAAAAATAAGAAAAATAAACCGGCTACAAAGCGATTATTGACAAAGTAAAAACCATTTTGAAATATTT
>CAYZVJ010000111.1:3320-8030 GCA_964481765.1 uncultured Rikenellaceae bacterium
TGCGTAAATTTTTCTGATACTACCACGTTACTGAAAAACGTCTAACGGTGTTCGGTGACAAAGCCCGTTTCGGTATTCGTTATGCGTCTTTCGGCCTTTACCACGTTACCGATTACCGACTGACGACCCGGGCCTCGTAACCGACTAACGACTGACGATTTTCTATTTAAGCATAATATTCACCGGCAACCTCACGGTCGGACCAAACTGGTAGATCAGGAGATCTTTTTCAGCAAGAACATGTTGCTCACCGATCACCCTAATGGTTGCGACCTCCGGGATCCGGTAGAACAGTGCTTTATTATCCTCTTCGCCTTCTTCAGCATGGGTATACGTCAGGTTATCAATGATCTTTGAAGTGCCCTGTTGTGTAATTTCCAGCATGACCGGTTTTCCGGTGAGGTCGGTTACCGGCACCACACCGTATTGTGGCGAAAACCTGAACAGGAGATGAGGGTGGTCCAACGTATTTTCACCCGGAATATACCGGTATGACAGGCGGTAGTACTCATCCATGTATTTACCGATAAAAAGGGCAACATATTCCTTCTCGAGTACGGTAAGGTTTTCGACAGCATACTGCAGGGCTATCCCTTCGGGAAAAACATCATATTGTCCTGACATCAGCTTGAATCTTCTCTTGCGTATCTTGATGATGAAATTTGCTGCTTCTTCTGCCTGTTCTTCAAGGGTCAAATGGACTTCCCGTTCGTACAGGTAAGGAACCTGTACAAAGCCGGTATCCGTTTCAATAAACCGGTAATTGGTATCGTACACCATGGCAATATTCCGTTTAACGGATAGATCGGTGTGAAATATCGGTTCGGGATTTTCCGAAACATTGGATTGAATCACGGGTTTATCTGCATATATTCCGGGGGTTGGTGTCAGGATCAGTCCCGCTTTCGACAGGGCAAGAGCATTCATTTCCAGGGGACCATTGGATTCCAGTATATAATATTGTTCAGGATCGATCTCTTCTTCTCCCCTGATTTTGATATCCGATATGATCCATTCAACCCAATCTTCATCAGAAACACCCGTAATGCCAAGGTATTTTTCAGCATATTTGTAATAGGGACCGTGTGTAAACATGGTTTTTTTTACCGTGACGTCAACTGTAAGGGTTGTTTTAGGTAAGGCATAGATCAGGCTATTTGAAGGGATCTGGTCCGATTCGGCAAGAGCCCGTCCACGCTGGTAATATTCTATTGTACTGCATCCTGCTATAAACACGAGAAGGAGGAAAAGCAGAAGGATTCTCACTTTGTTCTTATTGGAATTATTCATGGTTTCTAATTTCGTTGAACGCATTTCCCAGGTTTTCTATTATATCGGTAGCAATGAGTGCCTCTTCACCGAACTGTTTTTCAGCCAGGTCACCGGCAAGACCGTGCAGGTAAACTCCGATGAGTGCAGCCAATTTCGGCTGATACCCCTGTCCGAGAAGTGAAAGGATTATACCGGTCAGTACATCTCCGCTTCCTGCAGTTGCCATCCCCGGGTTTCCTGTAGTATTAAAATAACATGTTCCGTCCGGACATGAAATGGATGTATGGGCACCTTTCAAAACCACAATGGCATGATACTGTTTTGAAAACCCGATCTGTTTCCTGTTCCGCTCATAATGATTGCTGGTTTTCCCTGCCAGCCGTTCAAACTCTTTCGGATGGGGAGTGAAGATTGTGTTTTCGGGAACCTGTTCAAGCCATTCCCTGTTTTCTCCAAGAATATTTATGGCATCAGCATCAATGACCAGGGGTACTTTCGCTTTTTCAAGTAACTCATGCAACCCTTTCTGTGAATTATTCCGGCAACCGATAGCAGGTCCAATACCGATTGCCTGGTATGGATCGAGATCGGGAATCTGGGTAAAGATGGTATCCGACTGGTCAATACTGATCATCGCTTCCGGCAGTGCGGTTTGAATGATCTCGTATCCGAATTTTGGGATATGTGCAGTCATCAATCCTGCACCTGTCCTCAGGCAGGCACGGGAAGCCAGGACAGCTGCTCCCATTTTACCGTAGCAACCCGATATCAGCAAAACATGTCCGAATGTACCTTTATGAGAAAATTTCTCTCTGCGGTTAAGGAGGGATGCTACAAACTCCTTTGTTAAAAAGAAGTAGTCTGTTTCCATTTTATGAATGATCTCCTGATGGAGGCCGATTGACAGGATATGCCAGTTGCCTAAACAGGATTCATTTTCTGCAAAAAAGTAAGAGAGGCTGGGAAATTGAAAAGTAAGTGTAATGGCGGCATGCACGATGGTTTCCCGATTGTTCCCGGAATTATCCTCTCCCATCAGACCGGAAGGAACATCGATAGCGATGATCTCGTTTCCCATATGGTTCATCCACCTGACAATCTCAGCCGGGAATCCGTTAAGGGGTCTGGAGAGTCCCGATCCAAACAACCCGTCAATCAACAGATCACATGGATCAAAGTGAGGAAGCTCGTCTCCTTGAGCCAGGGTATGAAAGGCAACTCTTCCCTGTTCAATAATCCGTTTATGATTAATCTTCCAGCTGTCCGAAACCTTATCTGTAAATTCAACATAATAGATTTCTGTGTCATAAAAATCATCTGCCAGCATTCGCGCCAGGGCCAGGGAATCCCCACCGTTATTGCCCGGCCCCGTAATAACCTTGACTTTTCTGTCCTGAAAATATCGTTTTGTGATCCAATGATGCAGTTGACGGGCAGCTCTCTCCATCAGGTCAATGGGTCGTATTGGCTCATGCTCAATGGTATAAGCATCAATTTCTCTTACCTGGTCTGCCCGGAATATTTTCATCATTCATCGAATTTTTAACAATTACATTATATGTTGTCGGGTTGTTAAAACTGCACCGGTAATTCACCGGGTACCACAAACCCCAGATACAAATTTAACAGCTTCATTCTGAATTTAAAACACTTTAGAAAGATTCTAAAAACTGACACACCCAAATTTTTCATTTTACAAATGAAAAAGATAAGTATATTTGTCTAATTCTGCTTAAGCGAACTCACTAAAAAACAGATATTATGTTCAAAAATCATCCCAGAGGTCTTTTTGTAGCTCTTTTCGCCAACATGGGCGAACGGTTTGGTTACTATACCATGCTGGCTATTTTTGTGCTTTTCCTGCAGGCAAAATATGGATACGAATACTCCATTGCCTCCCAATACTTTGGCATTTTCCTTGCGCTGGTTTACTTCCTTCCCCTGTTTGGAGGGATCATTGCTGACCGTTGGCTCGGTTACGGTAAAACCATCAGTATCGGCATGATTGTCATGTTCCTGGGCTATTTCATGATCGCTATCCCAACCACTAAAGACGGTGGTTTAGTTCTGATTATCAGTGGCTTAGCTGTTATTTCGATGGGTACAGGGCTCTTCAAAGGGAACCTGCAGGCTCTGGTGGGAAATCTTTATGATGATCCGAAATACAGCAAGTTTCGGGATGTTGCCTTTAACCTGTTCTACATGGGAATAAATATTGGAGCCATGTTCGCTCCCACTGCTGCTGAAGCAGTCAGTAACATGATGCTCAAACGGTTTGATCTTTTCTACAAAGCCGATATCCCTGCACTCGCTCACAAATTTCTCGAAGGTGACACATCAATTGCAGAGAGCCTGACCGGTTTCGCGCAACAACAACCCGTATTTGCCAGCATGAATGGAAACCTTACGGAATTCTCTACCTATTATATCAATAATCTGAGTGAATCATACCACTGGGCTTTTGGTGTTGCCTGTATCTCCCTGGTGGCTTCCATGCTTATCTTCTGGGGATTCAGAAAACACTACAAAAGTGCTGACCTGACAGAAATACAGAAGTCAAAAAGCGAAGAGTTAAAAGACAAGATGATCGTATTGACCCCAAAACAGATACGAGACAGAATGGTCGCTCTCTTCCTGGTATTCTTTGTGGTAATTTTCTTCTGGATGGCATTCCACCAGAATGGAGCTGCCATGACGGCTTTCGCCCGCGATTATGTGGTCGATAAGGTTGGGAAATATACCAACATCTGGTTTGATTTCTTCGGGCTTCTCTCCATTTTCCTTTCTGTTGTTGGACTCATATTTGTCTTCAGGAAAAAATCATCGACTCGCGACAAGATCTTCGGTGCTGCGGCCTTCATTGGTTTCGGTATCCTTGCATACCTGAGAATATCAGGGTATGAAGAGACCAATGAGTTCACACCGCAAAAATTTCAGCATTTCAACCCCTTCTTTATTGTAGCCCTTACACCAATCGTGGTGGGTATATTCAACTACCTCAGAATAAAAGGGAAAGAACCTTCAGCACCAAAAAAGATCGGCATCGGTATGGTGCTTGCAGGAGCATCATTCATTATCATGGTTATCGGTTCCCTTTCACTCATGGGATATGCCCCCGGTGACATCAACGAAATCAGGGCACCCGAACATGCCGTGGTTGGACCCTACTGGTTGATCATGACCTATTTTTCACTGACCATTGCTGAACTGTTCCTAAGCCCCATGGGCATCTCGTTTGTCTCAAAAGTATCACCACCAAAATACAAAGGATTAATGCAGGGTGGGTGGCTGGCAGCCACGGCAATAGGTAACTATGGTGTTGCCCTTGTTGGTATCCTGTGGAATAAAGTACAGCTCTGGTTCTTCTGGGCTTTCCTGGTTATCGCCTGTCTCCTGGCTGCAACGTTTGTATTTTCAATCTTGAAGAAACTGGAACGC
>CAYZVJ010000112.1:0-1232 GCA_964481765.1 uncultured Rikenellaceae bacterium
CCATCATCCATCATCCTTTCAATACCTCCAGCTTGTAAGATCTGCTCCGGCAGGTGCTGATTCTTTAATTCTTTTCAGGATTTTCGGTACATACATCTGGTTGTACCGGAGCCTGGAAAGGTGGTTGGGTCTTGTCTGATCACCGTTCCAGCAGTGTTCGGCACGGTCTCCATAATCCACTTCCCCGGCATAATAGGGATCCGTGGTATTTTCCAGGAATTCCTCCATCAGGTAGACGGCGTTGTTGAGGTAGTAGGTATCCATATCACCGCAATAGACGTGAATTTTTCCTTCCAGTTTCGGTCCCAGGGTTTCCCAGTCCCGTTCGAGGATATACCTCAGATCATAATGCTCTTTCCAGTAATCAGCTACAGTTGAATCGATTTCTCCGGTGAGTTTGTTCCAGATCGGTTCAGGATAACCATCCTCACCGACGGGGGAGTAGACAGCCTGCCAGATATCCCACTGGCCCCCTGAACGGCTGTTGGTTCCCAGCACCAGTTCCAGGAGATTGTCATCCCTCAGGGTAGTGCTCACCTCGCCAAGGTAGTTTCTTCTGCCCGGGCGGGGTGTTTTTTTATACTTGCTATCGAGGTAGTAGGCATTTTTATGTTCGTAAATGTTCACCACTGTATATGCCCGGAAATCGATCGGGTCGGGGCAGGCTGCGAAGCAGGCGTTGTATTCATCGGGATAGAACACCTGGACAGCAAGGGCTTCCCAGCCACCCGTTGAGCCACCATAAAGAAACCGTGCCCAGCCTTCACCAATTCCCCGGAAACGTTTTTCTACTTCCGGGATCAATTCATGTGTAATGGCATCTCCATATGGACCCAGGTTAGCGGAATTCACAGCATAGCTATCGTCGTAAAACGGATTGGCATGTTGTACCTCGATGATCAGCATCCGTGGAAAATCGGGACCTGTCCATTCTTTATAAAACTGATAGGCTGCCTCCTGCTGTATCCTGTTGTATCCGTTTACATCAAAACGGGCACTGTAATCTGCTTCGAGGTCCGGATCCGGGGGTGTTTCCCTGAATCCACCGAAGTCGTTTGGAAAGTGTCCATGAAAGATACAGATCGGATAGTGTGCTTCGGGATGTTCGTCGAATCCTTCCGGCAGCAGCACGTGTGCACCAAGGTACATGGGCTGTCCCCAGAAATCCGAAAGCAGTTTACTCTGGATTTTAATGTGTTTGATATATTTTGTGTCTTCCGGTTCTTCAATGG
>CAYZVJ010000112.1:1332-5044 GCA_964481765.1 uncultured Rikenellaceae bacterium
TTTTCAATGGGATAACCATAAACATCGTCAGGGATTATCACGTCATTCCCGGGCTCCCAGGATTCCACGTTAGTTCCGAAGACAAGCTGGGTGTTTGGTCCGGAGCTGACCTGATTCCGGGGTTCTCTTTCGTTGTTATCGGCAAGGAATAACAGGAGTCTGCCATCCAGGTTGTCCTGATGCAACTCATCTGCTGCGGTGACGATAAATGATACCGATGTTCCCTCATTCCCTGCAGGTCCTGAGCAGGATTGCATGATAATACATACTACCGGTATGAACAGGAACAATTGAATAATTAGGAAGGGTTTTCTGTTTTTCATGGCGGTGGTTTTTGTTTATGCTAAAGATATAAAAATCCGCAATCCGAAATAAAAAAGCCACCCGTTTTAGATGGCTTTATTGAGATCAGGCAATCTTAATCCTTTCAATTCACCTGTGCAAGGATTTCCTTGGAGTATTTACCGGCTTTCAGTTTTGCCTGCACTTTTGCGAAGGCTTTGACAGTATAATCAGCCTGTTCCACGGTATGAAGGGCTGTTGGTATCAACCGCAGGAGGAATACTCCTTTGGGTACGACGGGATAGATCACCATGGAGCAGAAGATGTTATAATTTTCCCTCAGGTCCATAGCAATGTTGGTTGCTTCGGCCACGCCACCGGTAAAGATAACAGGGGTAACCGGGGATTCGGTATTGCCCAGGTTACATCCCGCCTTTCTGAGACCGCTCTGCAGGGCATGCACAATTTTCCACAGGTTTTCCCTCAATTCAGGGTGTGTCTTTAATAATTCCAGTCGTTTCAAAGCTCCGATGACCATCGGCATTGGCAGTGATTTGGCAAAGATCTGGGATCTCATGTTGTAGGCAAGATAGCTGATCACATCTTCTTCGCCTGCAACAAATCCTCCAATGCCTGCCATGGCTTTGGCGAACGTTCCGAAATAGAGATCGATCTGATCCTGGACACCCATGTGTTCACCCGTACCTGCTCCGGTGGGTCCCATTGTTCCAAAACCGTGTGCATCGTCAACCAGCAGTCGAAAATTGTATTTCTTTTTATACGCAACTATATCCTTCAGTTTCCCCAGGTCTCCTGCCATGCCAAACACACCTTCCGTAATCACCAGGATCCCTCCACAGGTTTTTTCGGTGAGTTTTGTTGCATGTTCCAGTTGCTTCCCAAAGTTTTCCATGTCGTTGTGGGGGTAGACGTACCGTTTCCCCATATGGAGTCTGGCTCCATCAAGTATACAGGCGTGGGATTCGGAATCGTATACGATCACATCGTTTCTTCCGACCAGTGCATCGATAATAGAGACCATTCCCATGTAGCCGTAATTGAGGAGGTAGGCACTCTGTTTGCCTTCAAATTCGGCCAGTTTCTGCTCCAGTTCCTCATGTTTTGCGGTTTGTCCGGACATCATCCTGGCTCCCATTGGATAAGCAAGTCCATACTCTTTCGCTGCCCGGGCATCCACCTCCCTGACTTCAGGATGGTTTCCCAGTCCGATGTAATTATTAAGACTCCAGGTGAGTACTTCTTTACCCCTGAACTTCATTATTGGGGCAATTTCGCCTTCCAGTTTAGGAAACATAAAATAACCATGAGCTGCCTTCTGGTAGATTCCGAGTGCTCCTCTTTCTTTTTTGATTTTATCGAAAATATCCACGGTGTTTGATTTAAGGTTAGTATTGTAACGGACAAAGGTATTGAATTTTGAAAATCTAACAAGCACTGCAAAGTAAAAATCTGCAGTATGGATCACCGAAAACAGGATTACGATTCCATACCGTGTTTCCAGCCGTTCTTACAAAAACAGAGAGGGAAAATAAATCCATTTTTTTTATCCGTTTTATACTTGTAATTCATTCCAAAAGCGTAATTTTGCAAAATCTTTTTCGGACGTATGAAAATCAGGATACTTTTCATCATTACAGGCTTTGTATTAGTGACCGCTTCATGCGCATATGAGAAAGTGTTGAAAAGTGGTGACTGGGACTTCAAGTACATTAAAGCGATGGAATATTACGAAAAGGGTGAGTATGTTAAAGCCACCACGCTGCTTGAACAACTACAACCGCGGTTGCGCGGGTCCGATAAAATAGAAGAATTGAATTTTTATCATGCTATGAGCTATTACCTGATGGGTGATTACATCATGGCAGGGCACTATTTCAGGACGTTCGTGAAGACGTTTTTTCACAGCACTCGTGCAGAAGAGGCAGATTTTCTGGCAGCTTATTGTTACTACCTGATGTCTCCACGACCCAGTCTGGATCAGGAGAATACATACAATGCCATTAACTCTTTTACGCTGTTTAAATCCAAGTTTCCAAAAAGCGACCGGATTATGGAATGCGATAATCTGATTGCAGAGCTGGAGGAGAAACTGGTGGAAAAATCATACCTGACTGCAAAGCTCTATTTTGACCTTGGCAATTACAAAGCAGCCATGGTTGCTTTGCGAACCAGTTTGACCGAATATCCCGATACTAAATTCAGAGAAGAGCTGATGTTCCTGCGCCTGAAATCAAGCTACCTGCTTGCCGAAAACAGTGTGATTGAAAAGCAACAGGAACGCTATCAGTCAGCGATCGATGAATATTATTCGTTTCTTGATGAGTTCCCGGAAAGCGAATACATCAAAGAGGCTGAAAAAATTTACTCATCAGTACAGGAAAAAATAACAGAACAGGGTATTAAAGCAAATTAATATGGATTATAAGAAATCGAAAGCACCGGTGACAACCATTACACGGAATATGGAAAACCTTGACAAGGACACTGGAAATATCTTTGAAACAATCAATATCTGCTCAAAAAGAGCGAATCAGATCAGTGTTGAGCTGAAGCAGGAACTAAACCGTAAACTGGAGGAGTTTGCTTATTATACTGACAACCTGGAAGAGGTATTTGAAAACCGGGAACAGATCGAGATCTCCAAGTTTTACGAAAGGCTGCCAAAACCGTCCCTGATTGCTTTGGAAGAGTACGCAGAAGGTCAGATCTACTACAGGAATCCTGAAAAGGAATAAACAGATCGTTACAACATGCTCAAAGGCAAGAAGATATTGCTGGGTGTCACCGGGAGTATTGCCGCTTATAAAGCAGCAACCATTACCAGGTTGCTGGTAAAACAGGGAGCGGAAGTCCAGGTGGTGATGACCCCTCTTGCGAAGGAATTCATTACACCACTCACCATGGCTACCCTGTCGAAGAGACCCATCCTGATTGATTTTTTTGATCCGGAGAGTGGCGATTGGAATAGCCATATTGATTTGGGTACATGGGCTGATTTGTTTCTTATTGCCCCTGCTACGGCCAATACACTGGCAAAAATGGCGCACGGCATTGCCGATAACCTGTTGTTGACCACTTACCTTTCCGTCCGCTGTCCGGTCTTTATTGCCCCTGCCATGGACCGGGAAATGTTTAACCATCCTGCCACCGCGAAAAACATTGAGATACTTACATCCAACGGAAGCCGGTTTATCGCTGTGGGCTCCGGAGAGCTGGCAAGCGGACTAATCGGGGAGGGAAGGATGGAGGAGCCGGAAAAGATCGCAGGGATAATATCCGACTATTTCGGATCAAAAAAAAAAAGAAAACCCATCCTGAAAGGTAAGAAATTCCTCATAACAGCGGGTCCAACCTACGAAGCAATAGATCCTGTGCGATTTATCGGGAATCATTCCACGGGCAAAATGGG
>CAYZVJ010000112.1:5144-7952 GCA_964481765.1 uncultured Rikenellaceae bacterium
CGGGATGAGATACAGAACGCCAGGAAGAAGATGGAAAAGAAAAACTTTGATTTTATTGTCCTTAATTCCCTGGCAGACCCCGGTGCCGGTTTCGGATACGATACAAACAAGATCAGTATCCTCGAGCGGGACAATAATATCCTGCATTTCGAGTTAAAATCAAAAAAGGATGTAGCAAAAGACATCCTGAAAAAAGTGGAAGAATATCTTGTATGAAAAGAAGAATCGTCATACTGGTTTTGTTGATCCTAACCCCTTTCCTCCTCCGAAGCCAGGAGTTGAGGTGTAACATACAGCTGGTTACGCAGCAGATCCAGGGTACAAATAAACAGATATTCCAGACCCTTCAGACAGCCATGTATGAGTTCATGAACAACCGGAACTGGACCAATCATGTGTATGAATACAACGAGCGGATCGAATGTACGATATTAATAAACCTCACCGAACAGCTGGGGGCAGATGAGTTCAAGGGTACGATCCATATCCAGTCAAGCCGGCCGGCCTATAATTCAACCTACAACACTACGATGTTCAATTTTCAGGATAACGATTTTCGTTTCCGCTACCTCGAATTTGAACCGCTCGAGTTTAACGAGCAGACCCATCTCTCAAACCTGACTTCCGTCCTGGCATTTTATGCCTACATCATCATTGGTCTGGATTACGATTCTTTTTCCCTGGAAGGGGGAACACCCTATTTCCAGAAAGCCGAAGCCATTGTTAACAACGCACAGAATGTGGTTGAACCGGGATGGAAACCCTATGATGGTGCCAGAAATAAAAACCGGTACTGGATGATCAAGAATATACTGGACGATGAATACCGGCCGATACGTCAGTTTTTATACAGGTACCACAGGCTTGGCCTCGACCTGATGGACAGCAAAGTGAATGAGGGCAGAGCCGAAATAGCCGAATCTATACGGCTGCTTCAGGAAGTGTACCGGCGGAAGCCCGATCCCTACCTTTTCCTGCTCCAGTTGGTTTTTGATGCCAAAGCGAATGAGTTTGTCAACATCTTTTCCGATTCTTTTCCTGAAGAGAAACGGCGGGTTGTGACGATCCTTCGGGAGATTGATCCGGCGAACACGGCAAAATATGAAAAAATAATGGAGTAGAATCTTGAATACTTACCTCATTTTCCTTAGTTTTAACCTCACTGGTTAATCTTTCCGTGTAAATGCTTAAGTCCTTATTTATAAAGAATTATGTGTTGATCAGACACCTGGAAATTGATTTTTACCCAGGCTTTTCCATCATTTCCGGCGAGACAGGAGCGGGGAAATCCATCCTGCTCGGTGCCATATCCCTGATCGTTGGCCAGAGGGCGGATACCGGTGTCCTCATGGACAAAAAAGAGAAGTGCATCGTGGAGATCCGCTTTACACTGGAAAACGATGATCTTAAACCCTTCTTTGAAGAGAACGACCTGGATTTTGATGAGGTCACCGTGATCCGTAGAGAGATTAACAGCAGTGGGAAATCCCGAGCCTTTATCAACGACACACCCGTCAACCTGCCTGTTCTCAGGGAACTGGGGATGAACCTGATCGATATTCATTCCCAGCATCAAAACCTGCTGCTCGGGAATACGCTGTTCCAACTGAAAGTGGTGGATGATTTTGCCGGTCAATGGAACCTGCTGGAGACTTACGAAATTACCTATACCCGCTATAAAAAACTTGAACAGAGATACCGGGAACTGGTTGAATTGGCTGATAAGTCAAAAGCAGACCTGGATTACAACCAATTCCAGTTTGATCAGCTTGAAAAGGCAAGGCTGGAAAAGGATGAACAGCAGGAGCTGGAGGAAGAACTGGAAACCCTGAACCATGCAGAAGAGATAAAAACCAACCTGTCACGTACATCTTTTATCCTTTCTGAAGATGAAAATGCATTGCTGGTAAAACTGAAAGAGATTCATTCTCTGGTACAGAAAATCGTTCCCTTCATGCCATCAGCCGGGGAGATTGAGAAGCGGCTCGACAGTGCACACATTGAATTGAAAGATATCGCCTCGGAAATAGAAAACCTCAGTACCGGTGTGGAGTATAACCCGGAACGGATCCGGGAAATCAGTGATCGTCTTGACCTGATCTACAGCCTGCAGCAGAAACACCGCGTGGATTCGATAGCGGATATGCTTGCAATTAAGGATGAGCTTCAAAAACGGCTGAATGAGATCACCAGCTATGACCAGCAGATTGAAACCGTTTCATCTGAACTGGATGAAACAAAACAACAGCTTGAGGCGGAAGCAAAAAAACTGTCTGATAAACGAAAAAATACCATCCCTGAAATTGAAAAGAAAGTCACTCACCTGTTGAAAGAACTGGCAATTCCCAATGGACGTTTTGCGATCGAGCAATCGAGAACGGAAGATTATACCCCCAAGGGCATCGATGAGATTCAATACCTCTTTTCAGCCAATAAGCAAAGCCGGTTACAGGATATTGGTACCGTTGCATCCGGAGGGGAAATATCCCGCCTGATGCTCAGCCTGAAATCATTGATCTCACGGTCTGCTGCGCTGCCAACCATCATTTTTGATGAGATTGATGCAGGAGTGTCCGGGGATACCGCCGATAAAGTGGGGCTTCTTATGAGCCAGATGGCACATGAAATGCAGGTCATAAACATCACACACCTTCCGCAGGTTGCCAGCCGGGGCAAATACCATTACCTTGTATACAAAGAGGATAAGAAAGATTCAACCTATACCTACATCAAAATGCTCAACCGGGAGGAACGGATCGTTGAAATAGCCAAACTGCTCAGTGGCGAAGAACTGACCGATGCTGCCCT
>CAYZVJ010000113.1:0-4887 GCA_964481765.1 uncultured Rikenellaceae bacterium
TTCTAAAAACATGCCGCCCCTGCCTGCCGAGGCAGGCCGAGCACAACTGCTAGACGGACTATGCTGCTTATTGGTTGGGAACCATTGGATTGGCGTTCGATATGTCCAAGTCTACCCTATTATTCTTTCAGTCCCTACGGGACGATTTGTTATACTTTACATCACATACAGCCACTGAAGTGGCTGCCTATTTCTTGTTAGTCCCTACGGGACATAGATTTTGAGAATTCAAGCTTAGGGATCGACTTTAATGTTTGACAACCGAAACTCATTGCAAATCCTTGGAGACGAACTTCGTTACCGACTGACGAAACGGGTATGGCCGGGATGGCATCGTTACCGACTACCGATAGACGATACCGGTTTCGTAACCCTGCCTGCGGCAGGCAGGCGAAAAACGCTCACCGAATCATTTATAGTTCAGCACTTCGATTTCACCCCGCATTACCATCAGTCCATTTTGAGCCAGGGCTTGCAGCTCCTCGTCGCCCGGATAGATGTGGACCGGAGCAATTTTTACTATCTTCTCAACCAGGTTGTTTATCAGGTATTTATTGTTTGCACAGTCGCCGGTAATCAGTATTGCATCAACCGGTTCTTTGAATGCCATGGAGAGAAAACCGACGCTTTTAGCAACCTGATATATCATAGCATCGAGGATCAACTTTGCTTTTTTATCCCCTGCCTCGATCATCTTTTCTGCTTCATACACATTGTCTACTCCCAAATAGGCTTTCAATCCCCCCTCACCCCGTACCATTTTCAACATTTCCTGTTCACTATATTTCCCGCTGAAGCACATCCGGATCACGTCACCGATCGGTAAGGTACCACTTCCGATCGGGGAGAACGGGCCATCACCGTCGTAGCCCTGTGTGGCATCAATCACCCGTCCCAGGTGGTGTGCTCCAACCGTATTACCCCGTCCCAGGTTCACAACGATGAAGTTCATATCCTCATATTTTCTCCCAAGCGATTTGGCATGTTCCCGGGCTACCGCTTTCTGATTCAGGGCATGAAAGATGGATTTTCGTTCAAAGAGCGGATGGCCGGATATCCTTGAGATATCGTCATACTCATCCACAACCACCGGATCGGCAATATAGGCTTTTGCATCCGGTAATTCCTTTGCCACAGCATCTGCAATAAGGCCTCCCAGGTTAACGACATCTTCTCCCAACTCACTGTTTTTCAGATCATTTTTCATTTTTTCATTCACAAGATATACGCCGGACGTAACCGGTTTAAGGAGTCCTCCCCTTCCCATAACAATCCGGATGTTTTCCAACTGGATCTCATTGTCTTTCAGCACCTGGATAATCCGGTCTTTTCTGAATTCAGTCTGATCCGGAAAGTTATTAAAGGAAGCCAGTTCCTCCGGTGTATGCCGGATCCTTTTCAGAAAAACCGCAGTGTTAATACGGTAAACAGCCATTTGTGTATTGTCGTCCCGGGGATATAATGAGAGTATAAGGGCAGTGGTTAGGTCATACTGATTCTTTGCCATGGTCTGAATGGATTTGTTGACTTAAAATTAAAAATAATCCGGATAAATTACATATTTCTACGGTACTGTCCGCCCACTTCGAACAATGTTTGAGTAATTTGCCCGAGAGTGCAATATTTTGTCACCTCCATGAGGGCCTCGAAAATATTCTCATTCCGGTTCACAACATCCTTCAGTTTCCGAAGCATCTTTGCCGATTTATCCTTATGAGCAGTATAGAGTGATTTAACCATCTCAACCTGGAATTTCTTTTCCTCTTCCGTTGCCCGGATTACCTGATCCGGTATGGTCGTGGGAGATCCGTTGGGAGAAAGAAATGTATTCACACCCATAATGGGAAGTTTTCCGGTATGTTTCAGGTTTTCATAATAGAGTGATTCCGCCTGTATTTTACTTCTCTGGTACATGGTTTCCATAGAACCCAGAACTCCTCCCCTTTCAGAAAGCCTGTCAAATTCACTCAAGACAGCCTCTTCAACCAGGTCTGTCAGTTCTTCGATTATAAATGACCCCTGAAGGGGATTCTGATTCTTTGTAATTCCAAGTTCGTGATTGATGATCATCTGGATCACCATTGCTCTGCGCACAGATTCTTCGGTGGGTGTGGTAATTGCCTCGTCATAGGCATTGGTATGAAGGGAGTTACAGTTATCATAAATGGCCGTCAATGCCTGGAGGGTTGTTCTGATATCGTTAAATTCAATTTCCTGGGCATGGAGTGATCTCCCGGATGTCTGGATATGGTATTTCAACTTCTGTGAACGGTCATTGCCTCCATACATCTGTTTCATAGCTTTCGCCCAGATCAATCGTGCCACCCTTCCTATCACGGAGTATTCCGCATCGATACCGGTTGAAAAGAAAAAGGAGAGGTTCGGGGCAAACTGATTGATATTCATTCCCCGCGAGACATAGTATTCAACGAATGTAAAGCCGTTAGCCAGGGTAAAAGCGAGCTGGCTGATCGGGTTAGCTCCCGCTTCGGCAATATGGTAGCCCGAGATCGATACGGAATAGAAATTCCTCACGTTATGCTCATTGAAGTACTCCTGGATATCGCCCATCATTTTCAGTGCAAATTCGGTTGAGAAGATGCAGGTATTCTGTGCCTGATCCTCCTTCAATATATCAGCCTGTACCGTACCCCTCACCCGGGAAATGGTGTCTGCTTTAATCTTTGCATATACTTCCTTTGGCAGAACCTGGTCTCCTGTAACGCCAAGAAGCATTAAACCCAATCCATTGTTTCCCTTTGGCAGTTTCCCCTGATATCGTGGTTTATCCCTTCCCTGTTTGTTGAATAGTTCATCCATTTTCTTCTCCACCTCTTCCTGCAAGCCATGCTTCCGGATGTATATTTCACACTGCTGATCAATGGCTGTATTCATAAAGTATCCCACCAGCATGGGAGCCGGTCCGTTTATGGTCATTGATACCGATGTTTGCGGATCAACCAGGTTAAATCCTGAATAGAGTTTTTTTGCATCATCCAGGCAGGCAATTGAGACACCTGAATTGCCCACTTTCCCATAGATATCAGGTCTTACATCCGGATCAAATCCATAGAGCGTAACCGAGTCAAATGCAGTTGACAGTCGTTTTGCCGGTAATTCATGAGAGAGGTAATGAAACCGTTTGTTCGTTCTTTCCGGTCCACCCTCTCCGGCAAACATTCTTGTTGGATCTTCATTCTCTCTTTTAAACGGGAATACACCAGCTGCATATGGAAATTCTCCGGGAACATTCTCTTTCAGGTTCCATTTGAGTATTTCACCCCAGGATGTAAATTTTGGCAAGGATAGTTTGGGAATCTGCAGGTGGGATAACGATTCGTGGTGGGTCTTGATTTTAAACTCCTTATCCCGCACTTTGAAAGTAAAATACTCTTTTTGATACCTTTCTTTTTTCTTCTCCCAGTTTTTAAGAATGTCACGGTTTTCTTTATCCAGTTTCTTCTCCTCTTCCCGGTACATTTTTTCCATTTGACTGATGATCTCCGTCTCCGGATTACTTTTTTCAGTCAGGGTTTGAAGTGTCTGGTTTATCCCATCCATGCGGCTGGCAACGTTCACCTGCTGTTCGACTTTCCGGTTGTAGCGTCTTACTGTCTCAGCGATTTCAGAGAGGTAGCGTGTTCTTTTCGGTGGAATAATATAGATTTTCTCTGAAATCTTTTTCTCGGAAACGATCCTCGAATGAAAGTCTTCGATAAATTTCTCCCTCACCTGGTCAATCAGAGCAGTGTATAGTCGATTCATTCCCGGGTCGTTAAACTGCGAAGCAATGGTACCAAATACCGGCATCTCTTCAAGACCTTTTTCAAAGAGAAGGTGGTTTCGCTGGTACTGTTTCTTCACGTCTCTCAGTGCATCCTCTGCTCCTCTTTTATCAAATTTATTGATGGCGATCAGGTCAGCAAAATCGAGCATATCAATCTTCTCAAGCTGTATTGCCGCACCATATTCGGGTGTCATCACGTACATTGAAAGGTCGCTGTGATCAACAATTTCTGTATCGGACTGGCCGATACCGGATGTTTCGAGAAGGATCAGGTCAAAACCTGCGTATTTAACAATGCAAAGTGCATCGCGGACATATTTTGAGAGCGCCAGATTGGATTGTCTGGTAGCCAGTGACCTCATAAAGATTCGGGGAGAGTCGATCGAATTCATACGGATCCGATCACCGAGCAGGGCGCCACCGGTTTTCCTGCGTGACGGATCAACGGATAAAATCGCCATTGTTTTATCGTCGAAGTCATCCAGAAACCGGCGCACAATTTCATCGATGATTGAGGATTTTCCGGATCCTCCGGTTCCGGTAATGCCGACAACCGGAGTGTTCTTATCCATACATTCTTTCCTCAACTCGTCAAACAGATCCTTCAACCCGGCCGGATAATTTTCTGCTGCCGAAATGGTTCTGGCAATTGCTATAAAGTCCCTGTTCCTGATATCCTCAGGCTGAACGTCTACATCTTTTCCCATCGGGAAATCAGACAATTTCAATACCTCATTGATCATTCCCTGGAGTCCCATTTTTCGACCATCGTCCGGAGAGAAAAGCCGCGTAATGCCATATTGATGCAGCTGTTTCATTTCTTCCGGAAGGATCACTCCCCCGCCACCGCCAAATATCCTGATGTGTCCGGCTCCCCGTTCCTGCAGCAGATCATACATATAGGAAAAGAACTCGATGTGGCCGCCCTGGTAGGAAGTAACGGCTATTGCCTGTGCATCTTCCTGAATGGCACAGTTTACAATTTCCGATACGGAACGATTATGACCAAGGTGAATGACCTCTGCACCGGAAGATTGCAGTATTCGCCTCATGATATTGATCGCGGCATCATGCCCATCGAAGAGTGAGGCTGCTGAGAC
>CAYZVJ010000113.1:4987-7867 GCA_964481765.1 uncultured Rikenellaceae bacterium
CTGATGATTACAGATCTCCGTACCGAATGCTTTTCTCTCCTTAGAGTATTGCAATGCCCGTTCATAGGCACCGGATGCAATTCCAAGAGCCTGAGCAGCAATTCCCAATCTTCCAACTTCAAGGGTTTTCATGGCAAATTTAAAGCCAAATCCATCTTCAGCAATTCTGTTCTCCTTGGGTATGACCACATCAGTAAACATTACGGAGTGTGTATCGGAACTTCTCATTCCCATCTTATTCTCGTGGGGTGCAAGTGTAATGCCGGGTGTATCTTTTTCAATGACAAATGCATTGATACCACGGTGTCTTTTTTCAGGGTCTGTCTGCGCGATCAGGACATAGGTAGACGCTGAATTGGCACATGTGGTCCAGTTTTTTGTACCGTTAACCAGGTAATGATCTCCTTTATCAACTGCCATAGTTCGCTGCATGGTAGCATCCGAACCGGCTTCCGGTTCGGAAAGGAGGAATGCCCCGATTACATCTCCCCGGGCGAGTGGCTTGAGGTACTTTTCTTTCTGCTCCTCGGTACCAAACTCTTCCAAACCCCAACAAACCAGTGAATTATTAACGGACATGATCACTCCGGCTGCAGAATCGACCTTTGATATTTCCTCCATTGCGAGCACATAGGATATGGTATCCATGCCACCGCCGTCATATTCCGCGCTTGCCGTCATGCCAAGAAAACCGAGTTCTGCCATTTTTTTCACGTGTTCGGTTGGAAAAACGGCTTTTTCATCTCGTTCAATGACATCCTGAAGGAGATCCCGTTGTGCGAAATCCCTCGCTGCCTGACGAATCATCAGATGTTCTTCAGTAAATTCAAAATCCATGGTGTACTGTTTTTAGTGATACTATTTGTGTTGCAGTTAATCTATTTAAAAGTAGTTATTAATGGGTCCATAGGCATGAAAAAACCCTGTCAATAAAACGGTATTCACATCTTGTTCACTGGCTGCAATACTATCTTCTACCAGTTGCAGGCCAATTTGCTTCGACCGCAACCCATAATCCATTGCAAGTCTTGCACCGAGTGTATCCAGGGTTCTCATATTTTTAAAAATCCCGGAAAGTTTATTCTCTTTTTCAGGGTCACGAACAAGATTTTTCCATGGTTCCATACCTTCCGGCAGGTCCCCTAATATTGCGTCAAGCTCCGGTTTTATCTCTTCCAGTGGCAGGTACTTCTTCTCTCCCGGTTCATAAAATCCGGTTATTTTCCACTCTTCATATTGCAGGAATCCATTTTTTTGTGAACCGTCCGGATTTTGTCCTCCCTTTATACCTGCATTATTCAATTCATCGATCATGGAACTGTGCAATTTTTCTGAAGGAAAATGGGGATTCATAACTTTCAAGATCAACTGAACGACGTCAACACCAACATAATCGATCAATTGAAAGATTCCCATTGGGCGTATCAGGAACTTCTGGGTTACCGTATTGATCAGGTATACTGCCCGTGCGAAGGAATATTCGATGGTTAGCTTCTCGGCAAGTTCAATGCCGAAGAGTGCATCCCGCATGAAGTGTCCATTGCCGATAAATCCTGCTTTATCGTTTGCAGGAACTTTTGCTTTCTCCAACCGATGAACCAGCTGATCTGCAAAGGCTGCCAGTTCAGGAATGGTTTCCTCACCAACAATTACTTCCACCAGTTTCTGAATTACCGGTGGATTGTAGAAATGAAATCCAAGGATCCTTCCTTTCAGTCCTGCCATGGCATTCAATTCCTGAATGGGAATTGAAGATGTATTTGTAAGGAACCAGGGCTCATTTGGATTATTCTTTGCGATATCAGTCAGCAGTTTAACTTTCAGAGGCTGATCTTCACTTACCGCTTCAAAAATAAGGGTTGAATCATAGGCACTCTCAATGGAGGTTGCGGGTTTCACGAACGACATCACATCCTCCACATACCTGGCAACGAAATCCTCATCTTTTTCGATACCCGTTACGCCGGCATACATTGCCTTCACTTTATCCAGTTTCTTTTCCCCGATTTTCTGTGATTGTTTTTTCAGGTATTCCAGGACCCCCTGAAGCCCTTGTTCAGAAATATCCATGGCGTAAAGTGAGAAGTCAGCCGACTGATGTTCCGGATCCCTTTTCAATGCAACCATTTCCAGGGCAGTAAGCAGCAGAATCCCGCTTCCCATTTTACCGGCTGCACCGAGAACGGTTACATGTTTAAACCGATTTGCATACTCTTTGTTTTCCATTTATTTCAGGTTTTTAGGTTTACCATTTTGGTGGGCGTTTTTCCAGGAACGCTTTCATTCCCTCTTTTCCTTCTCCTTCAAAGAGGGAGCTGAACTCCTGCGATTCAAGATCGCATCCCTTTTCAAAAGTGGATTCCAGCCCGGCTCTGACTGCTTTTTTTACCTTTTTTACAGCAAGCGGTCCTTTCGAAACGATCTTTTTTGCAAGATCAACTACCTTATCCATCAATTCTTCTGGTTCTGTCACCCATTGAACAAGGCCAATCCGGAGGGCTTCATCAGCGGAAATGTGATCCCCGCTCAACAACATGAGCATTGCATCCCCTTTTCCAACCAATCTGGATAACCGCTGTGTGCCGGCATATCCGGGTGTCAGCCCAAGATTTACTTCCGGTTGTCCAAACTTGGCTTTAGCGCTTGCCACACGGATATCGCATGACATAGCCAGTTCACAACCCCCACCCAGGGCGAATCCATTTACAGCAGCAATCACCGGGATTTCCAGTTCCTCAATCATGCGAAAAACCGTTTGCCCCCGCTTTGAGAATGCCAATCCTTCGGACTGTGTCATATCTGCCATTTCCGCAATATCTGCCCCCGCAACAAATGCTTTTCCTTCACCGGTAATGATCAACAGACGGATATCCGGTTGAG
>CAYZVJ010000114.1:0-4369 GCA_964481765.1 uncultured Rikenellaceae bacterium
ACAATATTTTTTCAGGAGTAGTTTTGTAATTTTTATGATTTTCTCAAATATCTAATTATCAAAATGTTGTATTTTGATATTAATCGTAAATTTCTAATTTTAAATAATTATACTTGCGTAACTATTTGATATATTGTTCTTTGTATTTTGATTGGTATGATTACGGCGCGAGATTCTATGATCCTGCTATCGGAAGATGGTACAATACGGATCCGGTGAACCGGTTTACCGGTCCATCGATCGGGATTGAGTGCTAAATCCGTAAGCGAAATTAATTTTAACCATCCAAACTTACCCTACAGGTCGGCAGGCAGGGGTAGAACAATGAGTAACCACCGGTGATTAACCGGTGGTTATAATGTACGAGGAAATAACAACCCTACAGGGGTTGAATATTCAAATGTAATATCCATGAAATAACGTGAAAAGCATGCCATTTGTTTTACAGATAATATAGGGGACTTAAAGTATAACCTGTCCGGTATTGTGCTCTTCCAGGAAAATGCTGGCTGTCTCCGAAATGCTTTTTCCAATGCTTTTGAACGTTATCCCGGTTGCTTCCCTGATCTTTTTATTCGAGAAACAGGTCTTATGGTGTGCTGACCGTGCGGTGTCCCTGGTAAAGAGCTGTGGCCTGAACAGAAGTTTACTCACCAGCCAGTCACTTCGCCAGGTCATGCCTGTGAGAAAAGGAGGGGCATAGTATTTCGGCGGTTTTTGGCCCAACGCGTTTGCAACAAGCGTGAAGACCTCCCGGTAAGAGAGATTTTCAGACGACAGGATAAAACGCTCCCCTGAAATGGTGCTCTCCATCAGGGTAATCATTGCATGGACCACATCCCACACATCAACATACCCGGTCATACCGCAGGTGTAAAAACTCAACCCCTTCCAAACGGGTTTAAAAATAGTGGAACTGCTTCTGTTCCAGTCGCCGGGTCCGATAACAATCGACGGATTGACGATCACAGCGTTTAATCCTTCCCCAATACCTCTCCATACTTCCATTTCTGACCGGTACTTGCTGACAGAATAAGCAGAACGGTGCTTTGAATATTTCCAGCTCATGGTTTCATCCACCGCTTCCCCCTGGTTGTAACCGATAGCAGCAGTAGAGCTGACAAAACAGAGCTTTTTTATTCCTCTCTCAAGGCATGCATTGACCACGTTTGCTGTTCCGGAAACATTATTTTGCATCATCTGCTGCCTCTGCTTGGTTATAAAGGAGACCATTGCCGCACAGTGGTAAACCCGTTCAACTCCCTCCATCGCTTCAGTGAGCGAGTCCGGGTCCAACAGATCTCCTTCAACCCAATCGATGAGGGAAAACATCCCTAAAGCATCACTGGAATAATAGGAAAAGGTTTTCTTTACACGTTCGAGATTGCTGGTGGATCTTCTGATCGCTTTAACCGGTTTCCCCTGACTTAACAATGCGTAGAGAAGGTGCGACCCGATGAGACCGGTACCGCCCGTTACCAAATCCATAGTTGCCTTTTTTGATGTGTTACCGGTTCGAAAGGTAGTTAGTTGTTTTGATATTTACTAACCCGGAGCTGTCAACATTAATCCTTCCGGTTTACCGGGATAGAATGGCCCGTTTGATATAAAAAATGCAGATTTATAAGTCCGTGAATGTCTTCTATTTTTTTTACCTTCGCAGATTGACCAAAAAACCAATTAAAAAATAGAATATCATGTTCTCAGGAATTGTTGAAGAAGCAGCCAAAGTGGTAAAACTTGAAAAAGAGCAGGAAAATCTCCACATTACCATGGAGTGCTCTTTTGTCGATAAACTAAAAATCGATCAGAGCATTTCGCATAATGGAGTGTGTCTGACAGTTGTTAAGAAAGAAGGGAAAACCTATACGGTCACGGCAATTAAAGAAACCCTGGTAAAATCAAATCTTGGAAAATTGCAGATCGGTGATAAAGTTAACCTTGAGCGAAGTCTGAAGATCGACAGTTTGCTGGATGGTCATCTTGTACAGGGGCACGTTGATCAAACCGCGGTATGTACCGAAGTAAAAGAGGCGGAAGGAAGCTGGTATTATAGGTTTGAATATGAACCCGCACAGGATGATTACATTACGGTGGAAAAAGGTTCGATCTCTGTTAACGGGGTTAGCCTGACCGTTGTTAATTCAAAAGACAAATCATTCCAGGTAGCGATCATTCCCTATACTTATGAAGTCACCAATTTTCATCAGATCCAGGCAGGAACCATTGTTAATCTTGAATTCGATATCATCGGAAAATACATTGCCAGAATAATGAAACAACAACTGCAATGAAAAGCCTGACACCCCGTCAAATTGCATTTATCATATCGTTACTCGCCGTATTACTTACAACAGCCATTTTACTCCTTTTTGAGCACCTGATACCATCTTACAGTTGGTACTACCTGCTGGTATCCCTTGGTATCCTGTTCATCCTTATGTTTTGGGGAATATTATCCCTGCTCAACTATTTTATCACTGAAAAGATCAATCCAATCTACAAAACCATCCGGAATATCAGTGTACCTGATAAAGTGCTTCGTGGAGATCTTTCAGGAAGAGACATCATATCCGAAGTAAAAGATGAAGTGATCAATTGGGCGAAAGGAAAAACACAGGAGATCAATCAGTTAAAGCAGATGGAAAAGCATCGTAAGGAGTTTCTGGGAAACGTATCCCATGAATTGAAGACACCCATTTTTAACATCCAGGGATATGTGCTTACGTTACTGGATGGCGGTTTGGAAGATCCATCGATAAACCGGATGTATCTCGAACGTACTGAAAAAAGTATCAACCGCATGATCTCCATCGTGGAAGATCTTGAAATCATCTCCCGCCTGGAATCCGGTGAGCTGAAGCTGATGAAAGAAAAATTTGATATCGTTCGTCTCGTTGAGGAAGTTGTTGAGACCCAGGAGATGAGAGCACAGGAGAAAGGGATCAGGTTAGCAATACAGGGGGGAACAGAAAGGAAAATCTTTGTTCGTGCTGATAGAAAAAGAATTTATGAAGCCCTCAATAATCTGGTAATCAATTCGATAATTTACGGCATAGAATGGGGCAGAACGACTATTTCTTTCAGTGACATGGGAGATAACATTCTGATCGATGTGACTGATAACGGTATCGGGATACCGGAAGAGGACATTCACCGGATTTTTGAACGATTTTACCGGGTCGATCGCAGCCGCTCCCGGCACTTCGGGGGAACCGGTTTGGGCCTGTCCATAGTAAAGCACATTATAGAGGCTCATAATCAGACAATTAATGTAAGAAGCTCAAAAGAGGAAGGAAGCTCTTTTGCCTTTACACTGAAAAAAGCCTGATTTTGGTTTTTAATGCCAATTCTTCTACCTTTGGGGACTTCTAAAAAAGAGAGTAAAAAAGTAACAGTGCAAAACGATGGGTTTAGCTTTTCCTGAATATAAAACATTCGATCTTGCAGACATCAACAAAGAGGTGCTGAAGATCTGGGATAAAAATGATACCTATCATAATACATTAGAGGCCACCAGGGGAAAACCGGCATTTGTCTTCTATGAAGGGCCACCTTCAGCAAATGGTATGCCAGGGATACATCATGTCATTGCCAGAACAATTAAGGATATTTTCTGCCGCTATAAAACCATGCAGGGGTTTTATGTTGAACGGAAAGCCGGATGGGATACTCATGGCCTTCCGGTTGAATTAAGTGTTGAGCAGGACCTCGGCATTACCAAGGAAGATATTGGGCAAAAAATTTCCGTTGAGGAGTTCAATAAAGCCTGCAAAAAGGTTGTCATGAAATACACGGACGCCTGGGAGGATCTCACCCGAAAAATGGGTTACTGGATCAGCATGGAAGATCCATACATAACCTATGACAACCGGTATATCGAAACACTGTGGTATTTGTTAAAAAAATTATACGAGAAAAAACTGCTCTATAAAGGGTATTCAATCCAACCTTATTCACCGGCTGCCGGTACCGGTCTTAGCACACACGAACTGAACCAACCCGGCTGCTATCGTGATGTCAAAGATACAACGGTTGTTGCCCAGCTCAAGATCATCCGAAATGAACAGTCTGAATTCCTGTTCAGGAATATCGACAGTGAACTCTATTTTCTCGCCTGGACAACCACTCCGTGGACATTGCTTTCCAATACAGCATTGGCTGTCGGCAAAGGTCTTCACTATGTTAAGGTCAGTACCTTCAACCAGTATACCGGCGAACCCATTACCGTTATTCTTGCCAAAGACCGCTTCCGGTACTACTTCCCTGAACGGAATGAGGGACTTCGGTTGGAAGAGTATAAAAAGGGATATAAAAACATCCCCTACAAGATCCTTTCCGAGTTTCTGGGTGCTGACCTTGAAGGAAT
>CAYZVJ010000114.1:4469-7817 GCA_964481765.1 uncultured Rikenellaceae bacterium
AAAAATCAATACGATAATAACCTGACGGAAAAAGATCCCACTGTTGATGTGGATATATCGGTTGACCTGAAATTAAACAACAAAGCATTCAAAATTGAAAAGTATGTTCACTCCTATCCACATTGCTGGAGGACCGATAAACCGGTATTGTATTATCCGCTGGATTCCTGGTTCATAAAGACCACGGCTCTGAAGAAGCGTATGATGCAGTTGAACGAAACCATCAATTGGAAGCCCCCTTCAACCGGAATCGGGCGATTCGGCAAATGGTTGGAAAACCTGGTTGACTGGAACCTGTCACGCTCCAGATATTGGGGAACGCCCCTGCCGATCTGGAGGACCGAAGACAGAAAAGAACAGCTCTGCATTGGCTCGGTAAAAGAGCTGAAAGGTGAGATCGAACGATCAGTGGAAGCCGGGATCATGAAAAAGAATCCATTGGAGGATTTTATCCCGGGTGATAATTCAAAAGAGAATTATGAAAAATTTGACCTCCACCGGCCCTTTGTAGATGAGATCATTCTCGTTTCACCCAGCGGAAAAAAGATGTTTCGGGAACCCGATCTCATCGATGGATGGTTTGATTCCGGAGCAATGCCCTATGCACAGGTCCACTATCCATTCGAAAACAAAGAAAATTTCGGAAAAATCTTTCCCGCTGATTACATTGCCGAGGGAGTAGATCAGACCCGTGGATGGTTTTTTACACTTCATGCCATTGCGGTCATGCTTTTTGATTCCGTGGCGTTTAAAAACATCATTTCAAACGGACTTGTTCTCGATAAAGACGGGGCAAAAATGTCAAAACGGCTGGGGAATGTCGTTGATCCTTTTGAAGCCATCGAAACCAATGGCTCCGACCCGCTCCGATGGTATCTGATCACCAATGCTCAACCCTGGGATAACCTGAAATTCGATCCCACCGGTGTGGAAGAGGTGAAACGCAAATTTTTCGGAACCCTGTTCAATACCTACTCATTTTTTGCCCTGTATGCTAACGTTGACGGATTTATTCATAAAGAAAAAGAGAGCACGGTGAACGAAAGACCGGAGATCGATCGGTGGATCATCTCGCTGCTGAATTCCCTGGTCAAAGAGGTGAAAGAGAGCTATGACAATTACGAGCCCACAAAAGCTGGCAGGGCTATCCAGGATTTTGTAACGGAAAACCTCAGTAACTGGTATGTCCGGCTAAACCGAAAACGATTCTGGGGCGGCGAGTATTCGAGTGATAAAATCGCTGCTTATCAAACCCTGTATCTCTGCCTGGAAACCGTTTCCAGGCTCTCAGCACCCATATCTCCGTTCTATATGGACAAGTTGTTCTGTGATTTGAACCGTGTTTCCGGAAATAATAACCCTGAATCGGTCCACCTGGTTGCTTTCCCTGTATGCGATGCCCGCTTGATTGATAAGGAGTTGGAAGAGAAAATGGCCCTTGCACAGAAAGTTTCCTCAATGGTTCTCGGTCTTCGCCGAAAAGTGAATATCAAGGTACGCCAACCATTGCAAAAAATCAGAATTCCCGTTTCCAACTACGATGATAAAGAGAAACTGGAAGCTGTCGAAAACATTATCCTTCCCGAAGTAAATGTAAAAGAATTGGAAATCATTACGGATGAAAAGGATAGCCTGATCGTGAAACGGATTAAACCAAATTTCAAGCTGCTTGGACCCCGTTTTGGTAAAGAGATGAAACAGGTTACTCAATTAATCGGTCAGTTCAGCCAGGAAGATATCCACGAAATGGAAGCAAAGGGACACCATACCCTTCAGGTTGATGGTGTAAACCGGGAAATAAAACTGTCTGAAGTAGAGATCTTTACTGAAGATATTCCGGGTTGGCTGGTGGCAAACGAAGGTCAACTGACGGTTGCTCTCGATATCAATGTGACCGATGAATTGAAGGAAGAAGGCATTGCACGTGAACTGATCAACCGGATTCAAAACATGAGAAAGGAGAACGGTTTCGATGTAACGGATAAAATCACCATCCAAATTAAGAAACATACAGCACTAAATAACGCCGTGAAACACCATGCTCACTATATTGCTTCCCAGACACTGGCAACCGGGGTGGACCTGGTGGATCAACCGGACGATAAAAAAGCGAAAACCATAGAATTGGAAGAAGGGGTAAATACAATCATTACTATTCACAGAATAAACACATAACGGGCTATTAATCTTTTGGTTAGGACCGGTTTCCCGGAACAGATCAAAAATGGTAAAATGTACGGTGTTTTATTGGAAATTTGTTATATTTATATAAAAATAAGAGCGCCATGGCAGAGAAGACACGCTATTCAGATGAAGAGCTCCTTGAGTTTAAAGAGATCATCTTACAAAAAATTGAAAAAGCCAAGCAGGATTACGACCTGCTGAAACATACCATTACTCATGAAGAGAGTAATGACACGGAGGACACATCACCTACTTTCAAGGTACTGGAGGAAGGAGCAGCAACCCTTTCAAAGGAGGAAGCCGGTAAACTGGCTCAACGCCAGTTGAAATTCATCCAGCACCTTCAGGCTGCATTGATACGAATTGAAAACAAAACGTATGGTATATGCAGGGAAACCGGGAAACTGATATCGAAAGAGAGGCTCCGCGCTGTCCCGCATGCTACCCTTAGTATCGAAGCAAAACAGAGACAACGGTAAACGGCTTGAAAATCGTCCCGATGAAATGATTGAAGCCATGGTTTCAATCATTTTTTATTCCTCCCTTTTTCAAATCGTTTAAAAATTATAGTTTTGGTCGAAAAATAATTCCGATGTCAATAAGAAAACAGTCCCTTTTCCTGATCCTCCTGATCCTTGTAGCTGACCAGATGTTAAAGATCTGGGTCAAAACCCACATGATGCTTGGACAGGAATACCATATCCTTGGGAATTGGTTTATCATTCATTTCCTGGAAAACAATGGAATGGCTTTCGGACTTGAAATTTCCGGTGAATTCGGGAAGATTATCCTTAGCATTTTTCGAATTATTGCTGTGGCTGCGATCGGTTGGTATCTCGTTTATCTGATCCGGCAAAACGCTTCTAACGGTTTGATATTAAGTATCTCCATAGTGATGGCCGGAGCAATAGGAAACATTATTGACAGTGCATTCTATGGGATAATCTTTAGTGATAGCTATTTCAGGGTAGCAGAATTTTTACCCGAAGGTGGGGGATATTCCAGCTTCCTGCACGGCCAGGTAGTCGATATGCTCTATTTCCCAATCATTAAAGGACATTTGCCAGGCTGGTTCCCCATCTGGGGATCACAGGAATTCATCTTTTTCCGGCCTGTTTTTAATCTTTCCGATAGCTCCATAACCATCGGCGTAGCCCTGATCCT
>CAYZVJ010000115.1:0-7796 GCA_964481765.1 uncultured Rikenellaceae bacterium
TGGCTCTATGAGGGAGGCATCCGGGAACCCATGGTGGTGAAGTGGCCGGGAAATACCTCGCCCGGCTCAACGTGTACAGTACCTGTCATCAGTACGGATTTTTATCCAACAATTCTGGAAATAGCCGGAATAGCTCTGAAACCGAAACAGCACCTGGATGGGATTAGTTTCATCCCTCAATTAAAAGGTAAAAAAGCTACAACGGAAAGAGCCATTTTCTGGCATTATCCCCATTATGGAAACCAGGGAGGCAGTCCCGGTGCTGCCATCCGGAAAGGGGACTATAAATTGATCGAGTTCTTTGAGGACAACCGTCCCGTTGAACTGTATAATATCGCTCAGGATATTGGAGAACAGAAAAACCTGGCGGACAGCCTTCCAAACATTCGTGACCGGATGCTAGAAATGCTGCACACCTGGCAGGTGGAGGTGGAGGCACGATTCCCCACACCAAATCCGGCTTATTGATACTTAGTCGTACTACGAGCAGATTTTCGAGTTAACCTCGTTTTTTTAGAAAATTTAGTAACTTAGTCGTACTACGACTAAAGCTCGTGGTACGACTAAGCAGTCGGTTTATTCGTAGCACCTGCCAGCCGGCAGGCTGGAGAACTCCAATCGTAGCACGAAGTGATAATCAAAAACCATACATTATGAAAACAAAATCCATTTCATTTCTTTTGCTTTTGATCCTTGTTTCGCTGAGCTTTTCTGCCTGCAACAAGGAACCGGCTACCGTGGCCTGTATCGGGAACAGCATCACATACGGGCCAAGGGAAGACGGGGGAAACAACAGTTACCCCGGACAACTTCAACAGTTACTTGGGGAAGAGTATGATGTCTTTAATTTCGGTTATTCAGGTCGGACGTTGTTGAAAAAAGGAGACTTCCCATACTGGGATGAAGTGTATCTCAAGGCAGCGAAAGCCATTCATCCGGATATTGTCATTATCAAGCTGGGGACGAACGATACCAAGCCCCAGAACTGGCAGTATGGCGATGAATTTGAAACCGACTACAAAGCATTAATAGAGGAATTTACAAGCCTGCCATCTCCGCCCAAAATCTGGATCTGCTACCCTGTACCGGCATTTGAAACCCGGTGGGGTATCCGTGATTCCGTAGTTGTTCATGGCGTAATTCCCACGATCGATAAGATCTCTTCGGAATTGAATATTCCGGTTATCGACCTTTATCAACCTTTACTGGATAAAGGATCGCTTTTTCCCGATGGGATACACCCGGACAAAGAGGGCTGCAGGATAATGGCTGAGATAATTGCTGCAACCATTCGTGGTGAAACGAATTGAACACATTTCTAAAACAACAATGAATGGAAAAAAGACCAGAGATTAAGCGGAGGGATTTTCTTAAACTATCTCTCACTTCAGTTGCAGCCTTTACCATTATCCCCCGCCATGTTCTTGGCGGTAAGGGATTCATTCCTCCGAGTGACCGGCTTACCAAAGCCATAATCGGTGTTGGCGGCATGGGCCGTGGACACATCCGGTATGAAGGTGCAAAACTCCTTGCCATCTGTGATGTGGACAGAGAACATCTGAAGCTGGCTCAGGAAATTTGCGAAAGTGATGTGGATTCATACACCGACTACCGGGAAGTGCTACAGCGATCCGATATCGACATCATCCATATTGCCACACCCCCACACTGGCATGGTATTATATCGGTTGAAGCGGCTCAGGCAGGCAAAGATATCTGGTGTGAGAAGCCAATGACAAGGACGATCGGGGAAGGGAAAAAGGTAGTTCAGGCAGTTCAGCAAAACGGAAGCATATTCCGGCTTAACACATGGTTCCGGTTTGCAGACCGTTTTTACGGATTTGGAACAACCGTTAAACCGATCAAAAAACTGGTGGAGAGTGGTCTTCTGGGATGGCCTCTTACCGCAACGATCAATGCCACCACCGGATTTGACTGGAAATTCTACTGGAGCGGAAAAACAAACCTCATCCCTCAAACGGTTCCGGAACAACTCGATTATAACAAGTGGCTTGGCCCTGCACCCTATAAACCGTACCATCCACACCGTGTACACTCCAGTTTCAGAGGGTATTGGGATTATGATGGTGGAGGACTGGGGGATATGGGACAGCATTACATTGATCCGGTTCAATACCTGTTGGAAAAGGATAATACCAGTCCGGTCCTGATCGAGGTTGACGCACCACAACAGCATCCTGATGCAGTAAGCTCGTGGAGAAGAATTGAATACACCTACCAGGACGGTTGTAAAATCATTCTCGATGGTGAAAACAGAGAGACAGATGCGCCGTTCCTTGCGGGACCCGATGGAAAACTATTCAAGGGATTCACATCAGATATTCCAGGCCTGTGGGAAAAAGTTAATACATTACACGATCCTGAACCCCAGGTAACAGACTTTGCAAGCGCTGTTAGAAGCAGGACAAAATTTGCACTAAACGAAGAGAACGGTCACCGTTCCTGTACACTTGTTAACCTGGGAAAAATAGCCCTCCGCCTTGGTCGATCATTGAAATTCGATCCGGAGAATCAGGTAGTTATTGATGATGAACTTGCCAACCGCCTGATCGATCAGCCCATGAGAGCCCCCTGGATCATTTAAATGATCATTCTGTAACCAGAAAAATAACAAATCATGAACCATAGAAAAACAATTTTTATTCTTCTTTTTATGCTGACAGGTAGTATTGTTCTGTGCCAGACCAGAGCAACCGGGTCAGGTGATCAAAGAACACTGAAAACAAAAGTTATTGATGTGCTCACCGAAATGCCCGCACAGGATGAAGGTCATTTTAAAAAATTAATGGAAGGTATGCTCATTCTTGGTGAACCCGGTATCCTCATGTTCACCGAAATGCTGCAACCACCGGGAGAAGAGGACGACTCCAAGGTACGGTTTGCAATCAGCGGGCTGGCAAAGTATGTGACAATTGCAGGTTATGAGGGTGAGCGTGAGATCTATAATTCATCAATCATGAAGGCAATTGAGAGGAACGAGAATGACTTTATCAGATCCTTTCTCATCAGCCAGCTGCAATTCTCCGGCACTGGTGCTATCGTGCCCTTCCTGGGAAAATATCTTTTTGATGATTTCCTGTGTGAACCGGCTGCCAGAACACTGATTGCTATCAAATCATCCGGATCAGAGGAAGTACTGCTGAAAGCGCTCGGAGAATCCTCCGGAGCAAATCAAATTACCATTGTGAAAGCTCTGGGGGATCTGGGTTCAGCGAAAGCCATAAAGGAGATCGAAAAACTGGCTCTTTCCGAAGAGAGTGAACTTCGAAAAGTAAGTCTCTATGCACTTGCTAATTCCGGATCTCCGGATGCTGAAAAAATCCTGTTCGAAGCTGCAAATAAAACAAGTTTTCAGTACGAACAGACAGGAGCAACACAATCGTATTTGCTCTTTATTAAGCGGATCGGTGAAGCGGGTGAAACGAAGGTTGTGGAAAGAATGTGTCATTACCTGATGGATAATGCCCCGTCTAACATCCGCAGTCAGGCTCTCTCTTTGCTTATTCATTTCAAAAAAGATGAAGGAGATAAAATCCTGCTGGATGTTTTAGAAGACCCGGATTCACAATTCAGGGCTACCGCATTGCAGCTTACAAACAGGTATCCCGGTAAGGATCTTACCCAAAAACTGGTGAGCAGGCTGGATGAAACACCAGCCGTCGTTCAGGCTGATATCATACGTATTCTGGGAGAGCGTGGGGATCAAACTGCCATTCCATCAATACTTGACTGTCTAACGAACCAGGATCAGGTTGTTCGCCTGGCAGCGGTCAATGCTGCCGGTTTACTGGCTGGAGAAACAGCGATCATCCCACTGCTTGATGTGATGCAGGATGGCACACCCGAGGAGGTCAATGCCGTTAAGGAAACCATGCTGTTTATAGACAGCGACCAACTGGTACCTGCTATCTATAATGCACTGGATGAAATGACGCCCAAAAGCAAAGCAGCATTGTTTGAAGTATTGGTAAACCGTGATCCGGATGGATTTCATGACCTTGCAGTCCTGGAGTCGGAAAATCCCGAAAAAGAGATCAGGCTGGCAGCCTATTCCGCTCTCGCCACACTGGCTGCACCAAAAGAGGGTGAAATAATCTATCAAGCGTTTGTTACCAGGAAGGACCCGGAGGAAAAGAAAGTACTTGAGAATACAATACTTTCCCTGGCAAAACGAATGGATTACGCAGACCAATCAAGGTTTTTAGGCATGTTTTCAGGGCTCGATCCTGAAAACAAACAATACTTCTTTGAAATCCTGCCTGAAATAGGTGGAACGAAAGCGCTTGATATGGTTATGACAGACTATTTCACCTGCGAAGAGAATCAGAAAGATTTACCTTTAGAAACACTGGGCAGATGGCAAACTCCGGATGTGATCCCACGGTTGTATGATATTCTGCTGGAAGAGCCCAGGGATTACTACCTGAATCCGGCAATGGATTACTCCTTTGAAATGATAAAAAAAAGCCGGATTCCGGATGAGCAAAAAGTGTTGTATTACAGGCAACTGCTCGAGCTCTCGCCCGGTAATGATCGTGAGGAGGAAATCCTCACACAATTATCCTTCCTTCCGGTTTTTCAGTCACTCGTTCTTGCCGGCAAATACCTGAATGATCCGGACCTGCAGCAGGCAGCCGCCAGCGCTGTAGCTAAGATTGCATTACCCTCAAATGAAGGAGGAAATGGTATGACCGGTACGATTGTTGCTGACCTGCTCCGGAAAGCTGAAAAGGTTATCTCCGGAGAAGAAAACGAAAAAGAGAGGCAAAGAATAAGGGATTACCTGTCAGCAATGCCGGATGATGAGGGATTTGTTTCGCTTTTTAATGGCAGGGATCTGACCGGATGGCAGGGTTTGGTGGAAAACCCAACTGCACGGGCGCAGATGGATCCTGAAACACTGGAAAAAACCCAGCAGGAAGCAAACCGGAAAATGCTTGATTGCTGGAGTGTTGATAATGGTGTGATCTGGTTTAACGGACAGGGTGCCAATCTCTGCACGGTAAAAAAATACGGTGATTTTGAGCTGCTGGTTGACTGGACAATCACTAAAAACGGGGATAGCGGAATTTACCTGAGGGGTTCACCACAGGTGCAGATCTGGGATACCTCAAGAACAGAATCCGGAGCACAGGTCGGCTCCGGAGGACTTTACAATAACCAGGTTCACCCAAGCAAGCCCCTGCTGGTTGCCGATAACCCGGTCGGAGACTGGAATACATTCAGGATCATCATGATCGGAGAGCGGGTGACTGTCTGGCTCAATGGTTACCTGGTGGTCGATAACGTCATTATGGAAAACTACTGGGACAGGGGTCAGCCCATTTTCCCGGTTGAGCAGATTGAACTTCAGGCTCATGGTACAAACCTGGGATTCAGGGATATTTATATCCGGGAGATACCAAAAACAGATCATAATCAATTGACAGATGAGGAGAAGCAGGAAGGATTCGTCCAGCTATTCAATGGAAAAGATCTGCAAAACTGGACCGGGAATACAACCGATTACGTTGTGGAAGATGGTGTGATCGTAATTTATCCCGACAAGGGTGGCCACGGGAACCTGTATACGGAAAAGGAGTATGCCGATTTCATTTTTCGTTTTGAATTTCAACTGACACCGGGTGCAAACAACGGCCTTGGTATACGTACACCACTTGAGGGAGATCCGGCTTACGTCGGCATGGAATTGCAGATACTGGATAATACGGCTCCCATTTACCGGAGGCTCGAACAATGGCAGTACCATGGATCTGTTTACGGTGTCATCCCTGCAAAACGTGGTTTTCTAAAACCGGTCGGTGAGTGGAATTCCGAAGAGGTGATCATCCGGGGTTCGGATATAAAAATCATGTTGAACGGCACCGTCATTGTGGATGGAAATATTGCTGCAGCAAGTAAGAATGGGACCATTGATGGAAATAAACACCCTGGTCTCAAACGGGAAAAGGGACACATCGGATTCCTCGGACACGGTTCAATTGTAAAATTCCGGAATATCAGGATAAAAGAGTTGTAAATAGCTATCCTGCAATCTCCAGGATTTCCTTTCCAAAGACAAGGCAATCCTCCCGTTTCAGGTGGTCATAGCCACTAAGATCCATGTTTTCACGAACATCATAAACATTGGCAATCCCGCCCATTCCTTCAGAGATCCAGACACCGACGTCGCGGGATGAACCATACCAGGTTGCATACAACACAGCCCATTTCTTATCAGAAGGATTAATCCGAAATCTGAAATTTGAGTATCATTCATATCGTAGTGATTCTGCCGGATTGGTGATCGCAGCAACATAAATCCTCCAGCTTACGGCCAGCAGGGCAACAATGATCATTCCGAAAAATGCTGCCAGGTAATTGAAAAGCTCGAAGCCAAGGTGGTTTGCCCAGATGCTGCTCATGAGCATCTTTGTTAAATAATACCCTCCAACACACCCTACCGCAGATGAAATAATGAGAATGATCACAAATGAGAGGTTAATGCGTACGGCAATGTTCAGGATACTTGCCCCCAGAACCTTCCGTATCCCGATTTCTTTTGTGCGGCTTATGATGTTCAGCATAATGAGGTTATACAGGCCGATCAGGGAGAGAAGGGTTGCTGCGACTGCCAGGAAAAGGAATATTTTCTTAATGCTATTGTTTATCTCCCTTGCCTCAGCCATCGTCTCCTCCTGGTACTCGCCATTGAAAGGCATCGAGGGGATGATTCGCTCCCACTCCGACTTCATGTATTCGAGTACCTCTTCCCTGTCTTCATTCAGTGACCGAACTGCAATGATCCCAAACCAATCATCATCATCAAGACGGATCATCGTTGGTTCAAGCGGAGCCCAGAAATCATTGGTGTAGAAATCATTGACAACACCCACAATGGTCAGGATAATGGTATCATCTATACTGACCTGTTTTCCAACCGGATCCTCCATCATAAAATCCTTAACGAATTTTTGATTCACAACGATGGAGTTTTCAGCATCTGATTGTTCGAATTCAGGTTCAAACACTCTTCCCCGAATAAGATCAAGTCCAGCTGTTTCGATATAACCCAATCCAAAGTGCACCACATCTACCTCGTGCTTCATTTCCCGGTATTCAACTCCTCTCCGGTAATTACCCCAACCTATATTATAATTTGTACCGGCAACAGAGATAATCTTCGGATTTTTCAGGAGGGATTGCCGGTATACTTCATAATCTGATTGGTTACGGAGGATGGCCACGATGAGCATGTCCTTATCATACCCCATGTCCAGTGTTTCCTGGTAATAGGCATTCCTTGAAAATACAATCCCTCCGACAAGAGATACAACAGAAATGGTTATTTGAAGGAATAGAAGGATTTTTGAAAAGAGACTTGCTCCACCCAACCTGACCTTTTGTCTGAGAATGTTCATTGGCTTGAATGAACTGATATAGACAGCAGGATAGGTACCTGCTATGATCCCGGTCATAATCAATATAATCAGCAGGAATAGCCAGAAATCAACATTTTCCTTGAAACTCATGGTCAGTGTCATGTAATCCCACATTTTATTATACGCCTGGATCAGGTATTTGGCAAAAAAGAGTGCCACCAGCAGGGCCAGGAAACAGATGAAGAGGTTTTCACCCCAGAATTGAGCGATGATCTGGCTTCGCCTGGCCCCAAATACTTTGCGCATGCTTATCTCTTTTAACCTTTTGCTCGAAGCAGAAACCGCAGTATTGGTAAAAGTAAAACAGGCGATCAGCAAAATCAGCAATGCCATAATGGTTGGAGATATCTTATG
>CAYZVJ010000116.1:0-7746 GCA_964481765.1 uncultured Rikenellaceae bacterium
GAGTTCAGAGTACAGAGTTCAGAGTTCAGAGTACAGAGTTCAGAGTACAGAGTTCCCTGCCTGCTGTCAGGAATTACATAATTGTAGTAATTTATCTTTACGTAAACCTGACAAAATTTGCCTAAATTAGACTGATTAAATGGAGTGGTATGATTCATTCGTTTTTTTATTCGTGAATTCGTGGCATCTCCAGTATATAGCTCCGTTCTCACTAATCACTTCTTTCAGTTCCTCCGTCCTTTATCCTTAATCCTTCAACCTTTATCCTTCCCCATGCTCTTTGCTCCATGCCCTCTGCCAACTCAACCAGCAACCCCGCCCGAACGACGTTCCCGCCCGGATGACCTCCGGTCGGACGGGCAGCAACCACTCAGAACCCGTTTATCATAAATCCTCCATCTACCGGGATACAGTGACCGGTGATGTGGGCAGATGCCGGCATACAAAGAAAAGATACTGCACCGGCAACATCAGCCGGTTTCCCAATCTTTTTCATCGGAGTTCTGGAAATGACCTCCGTGAAGTAATCCGGGTTTTGCAACAACGTTTTTACCAGGGGTGTTTCAATATACCAGGGTGCAACTGCGTTTACACGGATGTTATATTCAGCCCACTCGGCAGCGAGATTTCTCGTAAGCTGGATCAACGCAGCTTTTGTCATGCCATAGATGGCACCTGTACGGATGTGGGTCAAACCGGCCGTTGAGCTGACATTTATGATATTTCCCTGTTCTGATTTTTTTAACAGGGGAAAGGCAAGCCGGCAGAGCTCGAACGCAGAACGAAGGTTGGTATCCATGATGTGATCATATTCATCAACTGAATATTCAGGTGTTTTTTTACGAATGTTTACACCAACGTTATTTACCAGGATATCCAACCGGTCCCATTTCTGTGTTACCTTGTCGATGATCCTGATCCGTTCAGACATTTGGCTCACGTCAGCAGTGAGTCCGTCAATCTGATTTGTATCGTTCATGTGTTCCATCAGTATGGCAAGGTCCTTTATGTTCCGGGCAACGGTAAAAACGTTGGCTCCAAGGCCAATAAATTCCCGGACAATGGCTTTGCCAATGCCTTTTGTACCGCCGGTAACAAGGGCATTCTTTCCCTGCAGGTTCCATCTGTTGTCACTCATTTTTCCTTACACTTTTTGGGTAATCATGAACGCATTTGCAGATCATGATGTTTCGCAATTTTTTGCAATAGAAGTTATACCTATATCAGCAGGACCAGGATTTTTTTGTACAATTCGTATGGATTAAATGGTTTGAGGATGAAATCATTCATTCCGCATTCCTGGACCTGTTCCTGAACCTCCATCATGACGGATGCCGTGATTGCGATAATGGGGATCGAACTGATTTTTGGATCTTTGTTAACGCGTATGGCTCTTGATGCCTCATAACCATTCATTATAGGCATGTGTAAATCCATCAGGATCAGGTCATAATTATTTTTCGTCAGTTTCTCAAGGGCTTCTTTTCCATTTCCCGCATGGTCCACCTGAATGCCTTTTTTGACCAGTAATTTTTCTGCCACAATCTGGTTAACCTCATTATCCTCTACGTGCAATATCCTTTTTCCTTTCAACTGGTCAAACCTCTCCTCCAGGTCCATGGTCAGCACCTGTGTTGATTTTTCAGGACTTTTTTTGAAAGTTAGCTGGAAGAAGAATCTCGAACCTTTTCCGGGGGTACTTTCGACCATGAGTTCGCTGTTCTGCAGTTCCAGCAGCTTTTTACTTATGGCAAGGCCCAGGCCTGTTCCACCATATTTGCGGGTGGTATCAGAACCTGCCTGTGTAAAGCTTTCAAAAATATATTCCAGTTTGTCGGCAGGGATCCCAATGCCGGTATCCTGAACTGAAAATTCGATTTCGACCAGCCGGTTGGTTTCTTTCACGAGATTGATCTCGATTTTCACCGAACCTTTTTCCGTGAACCTGATAGCGTTTCCAATCAGGTTTGTAAGCACCTGGTTGAGCCTGGTTGAATCCCCCAGAACATAATCGGCAATACCGGCGTCAACCATCACCATCAGCTTCAATCCCTTTTCTTCTGTCCTGTAAATGAAGGTTTGTTTGATCCCGTTAATAAGTTCTTGGATGCTGAATGAGATCTCCTCAAAGAACACCTTACCTGCATCGATCTTGCTGAAGTCCAAAATGTCATTTATAAGAACCAGGAGATTTTCTCCGGAGAATTTCAGGGCATTCAGGTATTCAAGCTGATCCTCCCGTGGATTCTCCTGAAATAAAAGGTAGGTCATCCCGATCACTGCATTAAGAGGAGTTCGGATCTCATGGCTCATGGTGGAGAGGAACTGCTGTTTTGCCATGGCTGCTTCTTCCGCTTTCTGTTTTGCAATAATCAGGTTTTGTTCGGCTCGCTTTCGATCGATGGATAGTCCTGCCTGGCTGGAAATGAACTGAAGGATTTGCAAGTCCCGTTCAGAAAAAGCGTTTTCATTATCATAGCTCTGGAGACTGATTACGCCAATGATTTCATCTGCTGCCCATAGGGGTACTCCCAGCCATACTTTGCAGGGTGTTCCAACAAGATCGACCTCCCCTTTTTCTTCCAGCTCGGATATGAACATACTATCAGCCAATACCGGTTTATTCTGCCGGATGACATAGGCTGTCAGTGTCTTCCCTGCAGGGATGCTGTCAAACTGATCTTTTTCATCCCTGAAGAAAGGTAGAGTTAAGGAGTCGGTCTCTTTGTTATATAATGCGATGAAAAAGTTTTTTGTATCCATGATCGTTGAGAGCTGCTCCTTAATGATCTGGAACAACTGGTCAAGGTTCTCGGTAGTATGGACAGCCTTGGAGATCTCATAGATCAGTTGCTGGACTCTTTCTATCCTCTTGCGTTCACTGATATTCCTGTAGATACCGAATACGCCAATCTGTTTATTCTTGATTATTACCGGGGTTCCCAGGAGTGAAACATCAATCAACGTTCCATCTTTCCGTTTTCTTACCGTTTCCATGGAGACAGCCTTCCCGCTGGCAATGCTGTTTGTTATTCGTTGTGCTTCTTTTAACAGGTCGCCGGAGGAGATCAGTTTATCAAGTTCTTTACCAATTGCTTCTTTTTTCGTATATCCAAACAATTTTACAAACTCGGAATTCATCCGCAGGAGTTTCCCCCTGTTATCCGTTTGTACGATCACTTCCGGTGCACTTTCAATCAGGTGTTCCAGCAGTGCTTTTTCAGTTTGTAGTTCCTCCTGTGCTTTTTTCTGGGAAGTCAGATCGAACATGACACCACGAAATCCAACCGGTTTATTATTTTCCAGGATCGGATCGACATAAGCCATTGCAGGGAATCTGCTCCGGTCTTTCCTGACGGCAGTTAATTCGAAAGCATCGATCTTTTCTCCCTTGATCTGGCGCAGCAGTTGAACTCGGGCTTTCCTGAAACCCGCGGGGGTGAGCAGATCGTCAAATAGTATCCCCTGCCTAACCTCTTCCTTTGTGTATCCGAACGATTCCACTGCAAATGAATTTGCATAGGAAAGATGCCCTTCCATTGTTGCTTCACAGATAATAGCAGGAAAGAGTTCGGCAAACTCCCTGAACCGTTGTTCACTCCGTTTCAGTTTCTCTTCCTGTTGCTTGAGTTCGGTATAGTCTTCGTATATTGCGACTATCTCGTCTGTGGGGAGTTTATAAACCAGGTTTTTTTTCCATCCGGAAATCCGGCTATCCTTATAAAATGAAACCGGAAGAATTTCCGATTCTCCCGTTTTGTATACCCGTTTTAGTGAATCGAAAAACCCGAATTCTTTCACAGCTGGAAACACATCCGTTATCCTTCTGCCAATTACTTCATCCGCACTGATCTTTTCAACCTTCTCTGCAGCAGCATTAAATTCCAGGAACACAAAGTCCTTACCTTTATCTACTGCCTTATACACGGCAACACAATTGCTCATATTCTCAAATATGAGCTTGTACCTTGATTCAGCTTGCCTCAGGATTCTTTCCGCCTTTTTTCTCTCTGTAATATCGTTGATGATGGTGAGCAAACAGGGCTCATCATTCAGCATGATGGTCTCAGCAGAAAACAACCCGATTCGCTGATTACCTGATTTAGTTTTGATCTTCACTTCATGGGCCCGGACCTTTTTCCTTTTTTGAAGATCAGACAGTAATTTGTTTTGCTGTACGATATCTATAAATAACTGCAAATCGGCAGATGTACGACCTATGATCTCTTCCCGTTCATATCCAAGAGCATCTAAAAAAGCCTTATTGACGTCAATATAGGTTGTATTGCGAAAATTGCTGATTGCCATCAGGGCCGGGTTCGAGTGAAATGCTTTGAAAAAGATTTCAGGGGAATGGCTTTCTGCGATGGATTTTGCCTGGTCGGTCCGATCTGTTTCAAACTCTTTTATACTCTTCTCAAGGAATTTGACTCGTTCCTTTAATCTCTCATTTAAATCCTTAAGTTCCTGATATGTCGGTTTTTTACCCATATTGTCTTATAAAATAAGTGCAAAGGATATAACCTTTACCGGTCTATTAAAGCATATACCTGATGAAGCGAATGAATTGGTCAATGTCTGCAACAGTCTGAAAACATAGGAAAGATAATAAAAATTTATAAAAATTAACGGGATGTATATATGAGGGAGGATATCCTGGGTTAAATCATCCATGATTGTTTGATCGTTATTTTTCCGGTGCCTGCTCGTATCATTTTTCCGATAATTGCTGCTTCCTTAATCCCTTTTTGGTAAAGATCCTTAAGGAGGTTCCTGCTATCTTTTTCCGGAAGGGAGATGAGTAACCCACCGGATGTTTGAGCATCTGACAGGATTGCCCTGTCGAGGCGGGATATTCCGGAGTCCCAGGTTGTGTCTTTTTCGACGTGTTTCATGTTGTTCAGTGTTCCTCCCGGGATGACATTTGCTGCAGCAAACTCTCTGACCCTGGAGAGCAGGGGTATACGATCGGCATATAGTTCTGCATCGACCTGGCTTGCTCTTGTCATTTCCAGCAGATGCCCGAGCAGTCCGAATCCTGTAACATCGGTGCAGGAGGAAACGGGATAATCCCTCATCAGGGCAGCGGCAGTTTGATTCAGAAAAGCCATCATCTCTATTGCTTCGTTTACCGTTTTCTGATCAAGCATTTTTCGTTTCATGGCTGTCGAAAGAATACCTGTTCCGATCGGTTTGGTCAGAATAATCATGTCTTCCGGCTGGCCACCGGCATTGGAGATGATCTGTTTCGGATGGACCAGCCCCGTAACAGCCAATCCGAATTTTGGTTCCGAGTCTTCGATGGAATGTCCGCCGAGGATAGCAATGCCGGCTTCTGTAGCTGTATGGTTGGCTCCATCCAGGATCTGTTCGAGAACACGTAACGGCAAACGATTCACAGGGAACGCCACAATGTTCAAGGCAAAAACAGGAGTTGCTCCCATAGCATAAATATCACTCAGTGCATTTGCCGTAGCAATTCTGCCAAAATGATAAGGATCATCCACAATTGGAGTGAAAAAATCGATGGTATGAACCAGTGCTGTTTCCTCATTTATTTTGTAAACCGCAGCGTCATCCGAGGTTTGATACCCGATTAAAACATTGGGATCGGAAGGAGCTGGCATGTTTTTAATAATCTTTTCCAGATCCTGTGGACGAATCTTGCATGCACATCCCAATCCGTGTGTATATTGTGTTAATCTCACATCCTTTTGCGGGGTATGAAGCAACACCTCTTCTATTGTCTCCGATTTAATTTTACGGAAAATGCCGATAATTTCCTTTGCAGCCCGGTCGATGTCACTTTCCGTTGTATCCCTTCCGGTGGAGAAGCGAATGGAGCCCATGCTGTATTCCGATGGGACATTCATTGCCATCAGAACAGATGATGTTTCTTCCTGATCCGAATGACAGGCAGCTCCGGCTGAAGCTGCAATTTCCTGAAGTTCGGAGAGCAGGGTATTCGCTTCAACTCCCGGGAATCCTATGTTTGTGGTATTTGGTAGCCGTTTTTCCCGATCCCCGTTAATCCGGATTGAAGGTATTCCCTCCATCAGTTGTTTTTCCAGCCGGTCTCGCATTCTCTTCAGATGAACAGGAACCGTTCTAAGGTCCCTGACGGCAATTTCACAGGCTTTTCCCAACCCGACAATTTCAAGGACGTTTTCCGTTCCAGCTCTGAGGTTCATTTCATGATCTGCTCCATGGATAATTTTCTCAACAGTTGTTCCCCGTTTAATAAATAGTGCCCCGATCCCTTTTGGTCCATACAGTTTATGTCCGGCAACCGACAACAGATCAACGCCAAGCTCTTTCACATTTACATCAATCTTTCCTATTGTCTGGGCAGCATCGGAATGGACTGCGACCTTATGCTTCCTTGCAATCTCCACAACAGCCTGTATGGGCTGGATAGCTCCCACTTCGTTGTTTGCATGCATGACACTGATCAGTATCGTCCCGGGATTAATGCTTTTCTCCAACTCCTCCAGGATGATTATACCATTGCTGTCAACCGGCAGATAGGTTATCTGGAAACCATTCTTTTCCAGGTATTTAACTACTTCAATAATCGAAGGATGTTCGATCGAGGAAACGATAATATGATTGCCTTGCTCCCGGTGTGCATAGGCATAACCTTTTAATGCCATGTTATTGGATTCCGTTCCTCCACTGGTAAACAGGAGTTCATCCGGATCGCACCCAAGGGCAGATGCCACTTGTGACCGCGCTCGTTCCACCGCTTTTTTGGTTTCAATACCAAACCAGTGTGAGCTCGATGGGTTGCCGAAATACCTGTCCAGATAAGGCTTCATGCATTCTGCCACCTCCGGATGCAGTGGAGTGGTGGCATTATAATCCAGGTAAATTTTTTTCATTTCTGTGTGATACTATCGTTGACGGTTTTCGTATAGAAAGCACAATACTCTTTCAGACCGCACTCCGGGCACTTCGGTTTGCGGGCCTGGCAAATATACCGGCCATGCAAAATTAACCAGTGATGCGCAACCGGTATGAGGCTTTCCGGAATCCATTCTACCAGTTGCCTTTCTGCTTCCAGGGGTGTCCTTGCCTGCCTGGTTAAACCAATCCTTGCGGATACCCGGAAAACGTGTGTGTCGACTGCAAGAGCAGGTTTTTTGAATACAACCGAAGCAATTACATTAGCACTCTTTCGCCCGATACCCGGAAGTTGCTGAAGCTTTTCAATATCCGAGGGTACAACTTCATTAAACTTCTCTACCAGCATCTCTGCCATCCCTTTCAGGTGTTTGGATTTGTTGTTTGGATAAGAGCAGCTTTTTATGAATTCAAAAATCTCCCGGGTGGTAGCCCTCGCAAGCTCCCTGGCAGTCGGGTATTTGCGAAGCAGAGCAGGAGTGATCAGATTGACCCTCTTGTCAGTACATTGTGCCGAAAGAATGACCGCAACCAGCAGTTCATAGGGAGTTGAATATTTTAGTTCTGTTTCGGCAGCTGGCTGATGCTCCAAAAAATAGGCTATGATCCTGTCAAATCGTTCTTTCCTGGTCATCCGGATAATCTTACTCGAAGCAAATATAGTAAGGAATCATTGCAATAATAAAAAATATTACCTACGTTTGTTCCTGTAACATACAGTACGATGAACAATTATATTCATTTTTATTATTTCAATATTGACCAATAAAGGGGAAACCTTATACCGTATGGAAAGGTCCCCGCTGTGGGACTTTTTTTTTGCCCAAAAACAGATAAGACCTA
>CAYZVJ010000117.1:0-2956 GCA_964481765.1 uncultured Rikenellaceae bacterium
CAGCAACAGGATTTGTCATACGGGCACCCTGTAACCGGAATGTCCCTTTGATCTTACATTCCAGCAGAGTTCCATCCTCTTTCTTTACGGTGTGCCAGCTTCCCGTTGATTTTATGACCAGACCCTTCTCCAACGATCACGATTTTACACAAAAATACAGTGAACCACACGGAAATACAAACATGATATCGGGTTTGTTAAGAAATGGTGTTTCCGGTTTTTTTACCGTAGCAATCGCTTCAACAGGTTTACATTCCGCTGTGTATAGGGAGGATAGCGGATTGGGAAATCAAAAAGGTTGGTCTTATTGAGGATCGATTTGTAATTGGTGAATGTCTCGAAACTTTTTTCCCCATGGTATTTACCCATTCCACTTTCTCCGACTCCGCCAAAAGGCAGGTGGGAGTTAATGAAATGTACGGTTGTATCATTCAGCGAAGCGGTTCCAAAAGAGACCTCGTTCAACAACCGTCTTTGAAGTATCCGGTCTCTGGTGAAGAGGTAAAACGCCAGAGGCTTTGGATACCGGTTAATCATTTCGATTGCTTCTTCAACGCGGCTGTATATCAGCACCGGTAATAGAGGACCGAACACCTCACTCTTCATGATGGGATCATCGGGATGAAGATCATCAATCACGGTTGGGGCGATGTATTTTGCATCCGGGTTTATTGTCCCCCCCGTTACAATCTTTCCTGCATTCATGAGGCCCTGTAGCCGTTCGATGTTAGCCCGGTTCACCACCCTGGGGTAGTCGGGGCTCAATTCGGGATTTTCGCCGAAGAAATCACGGATATGATGAATCAGTTTTTCAAGGAATAGATCTTTAATCTCCTGGTGGATGATCAGGTAATCGGGGGCAACACAGGATTGTCCGGCATTAAAGAATTTCCCCCATGCAATCCGTTTTGCAGCTAATGCAAGCGGTGCATCGTTGTGCACAATACAGGGATTTTTACCACCCAGTTCCAGTGAAACGGGAGTCAGGTTTCCGGCAGCCTTTTCCAGAATGATCCTTCCAACCCGGGAGCTGCCGGTAAAAAAGATATAATCGTATTTTTCCTCCAGGAGCGCCTGATTCATTTCATGACCGCCTTTGAAGAACGCGATGTATTGAGGATCGAAGTGATGGAGTATTTCTTCCATAACGGAAGCGGTATGTGGTGTGTGCTGGGAGGGTTTAAGTACAACGCAATTGCCGGCAGAGAGCGCTCCGATCAGGGGAGCAAATGCCAGCTGGAAAGGGAAATTCCAGGGGGAAAAAATCAACACCCTGCCATACGGTTCCGGGTAAATAAAGCTGGTTGAATAGAAATGAAGCAGGGGCGTTCTGACCCGTTTGGGTTTTGACCACTTTTTTAATTTCCGGATATGCAGGTTCAACTCCTGGAGCACAAAACCAACCTCACCGGCATATGCCTCAAATCCCGGTTTGTGCAGGTCTGCCCACAAGGCATCATACAAACGGTTTTGATGAGAAAGGATTAGCTGTTTCATCTTCTTCAGGTTATCCAGTCTGAAGCTCAACGCTTTGGTTTTGTGAGTGTTAAAAAACTCTTCCTGGATATTATTGATCCGGCTGATCTCTTTTTTCATCGGTCGTGTTTTTTACAATATTTACCTCCTCTTCCACCGGGCGAATGGAATTGCCCGGTTTTTCCGGAATCCGGGCCATCGCGTATTCAGCCAGTGCCGTGATGGTATAGCTGGGATTTACTCCCAGGTTGCCCTGGATCACAGATCCGTCAACAATCAGCATGTTGGGATATCCATACACCTCAAACCGTTCATTAACGACACCCGATTGGTTATCCCGCCCCATCGGGCAACCACCGAGAATATGAGCAGTCGTCGGCCGGTTCAGGAAAACTTCGAGTGTTATATTCTGAGCAATACCTCCCGCTTTTTCAGCATATTTCTCCATGACCTGCTGGCCAATATCGATGTAGGCAGGGACCTTCTTCTCCCCGGTATTCCGGATTGCCATTCTTTTTTTGAACAGGCCCCTCTTCCACTCCACTTTCATACAGTTGTCGATGGTCTGCATCACAAGAAAAATAACAAGGTTGGTCGACCAGTTGAAATTGAAAACGGTTTTTAAGAACCGTATCGGATGGGATAGGGTTCTATACAGCAGCATTAATCCACGGATTAACGAGTTTCTGGCTCCGGGAACAGAGAGGGCAAAAAACCATTTCATGGCATTGGAACCATCGGGATACTTGACGATTTCAATGTGTGTATCCCGGTCCGGATTAATGATGGAAGAGATGGCAATGCCATTGTTCAGTTTTTCCTTGGCGCCTGAAACAGCGCACAACGTTTGTGAATTGGTCCTTAGCTCATCTCCCAACCGTTCCGACAACAGGGGAAGGGTTTTGTATTGATACTTTTGTTTCAGGAGCAGGTTCAGTGTGCCCAGTGATCCGCCGGAAACGACAACACCCCTGGATGTGAATACACTTCGGTTTTTTCGGAACGGTTTCGTTACGGAACGTGTATGGATCTCATACCGGGTGTTCCGGTAAAGAATTTTCTCTACCCGTGTTTCCGGCAGGATCCTGACTCCCAGTTTCTCTGCGAAATAGAGGTAATTCTTATCCAGGCTGTTCTTGGCATTTTCGCGGCAACCCACCATACAACCGGCACACTCCGTGCACCCCTTCCGCTTCGGCCCGAGTCCATGGAAATAGGGATCTTTCTCCTGTTCGGTGTCTCCAAAATAGACCCCGACATCAACCCGGTCAAAGGTCTCTGCGCACGCGAAATCTTTTGCCACCTCTAACAGGATCTGATCTTCCACATTGAGTTTATCGTAGTGCGTTCTGCCGAGCATAACCCCGGCTTTATGGTAAAACGGTTCAAGGAGCGTTTTCCAGTCGTTGAAGGCATTCCATGACGGGTTGTTGAAAAATTCATCCGGGGGGATCACCAGGGTATTTGCATAGACCAGGCT
>CAYZVJ010000117.1:3056-7582 GCA_964481765.1 uncultured Rikenellaceae bacterium
GGTTGTTGAAAAATTCATCCGGGGGGATCACCAGGGTATTTGCATAGACCAGGCTCCCACCACCTACACCGATGCCGGTGAGGATGCTTGCTTCCCTGTAGAAGGAGAGTTTCTGAATGCCGAACAGGCGCAATCCCGGAACCCATAAATACTTTCGAAGGTTCCAGTTGGTTTTGGGGAAATCCCCTGAACCATAACGCTTCCCCTGTTCAATGACCAGGACAGAATAGCCCTTTTCTGCGAGACGCAGTGCAGAAACACTGCCTCCAAAACCAGAACCGATAACAATATAATCGTAGGATTGCTCCATTCACCGGATGATAAGGAATGGAATAAAAATAGGAAATATTTGGCTTATTCTGGCAAATCCAGTTTTTCCAGTATGACCGACTGCAGGGTCAGGCAGGCAGGTTTTTAGTTTTTTGGTTTGAACTTATAACTTATCAACCAGTAACTTATAACAGATCCCGCTTTGCAGTGGGATACCTGTCAGCCTCTTTTCAGACATCCTGAACTATTCGTACCTGATAGCATCAACCGGATTGGCATTGGCTGCACGAACAGACAGCAGGCTTACCGTAATCATGGCGATGATGACGGAAACCAGTGTTGCCAGTACAAAGGGAACAACAGTAAACCATACAAAAGGAGATATGGAAAAATCGATCCGGTAAGCAAAATCCTGCAACCAACGGACCATGGCGATGTAAGCAAAGGGCCAGGCGATGATGTTGGCAATGATAACCAGGAATAAGAAATCTTTATTCAACATCCAGGTGATGTTTACACTGGTTGCACCCATCACTTTCCGGATGCCGATCTCCCGGGTACGCTGCTGGGTGGTGAATGAAGTCAGTCCGAGCAACCCAAGGCAGGAGATGAAAATGGTCAGCAGGGCAAAAATGGTAAACAGGTAGCTCAGTTTCTGTTCTGAGGAATACATTTCGTCGAGTTTCTCGGTGAAGAAGAAATAATTAAACGGTAGAGTATTTCCCAGTTCAATGCGTTTTTCCTTGATGTATTCTATTGTTTCTGCTGTGTTGTCCTCAGCGATCCTGACATAGAAATTCAGGGTAGGATTCTCGCTGACCATGAATACAAACGGTTCGATGGTATTGTGAATGGAGGAAAAATGGAAATCCTTAACCACACCGATAACGACACCGTCATTTCGGGCGGTCCCGTCGGCAGGATTGATTCCGAAACGTACCCGTTTTCCGAGGGCCTCGTCACCCCAGCCGAGGGCTTTTGCAGCGGTCTCGTTGATAATGAATGCTTCGGTCAGATCAGTTGTTCTCTCCTCTTCAAAATCACGCCCCTCCAGCAACTCGATATCCATGACCTCCAAATAATCATGGTCAACAATGGAGAAGCTGAGGGCAACCTCAACCAACCCTTCCTCTTTTTCGACCTGGAAGACCACTTTGCTTGCCATTCTCGGGGGAATGAGAATGGACGAAGTGACCCCTTTGATGTTGGGATTTCTTATCAGTTCTTCCTTGAATGCTCTCAACTGGTTGTTGATGAATGTAGTATCACGATTCGGAATCAACAACAAGTTCTCCTTGTTCATACCGAGGTCTTTGTTTTCTATGTAACGGTGCTGGCTGGAAACCACAATGGTCCCGATGATCAATGCCACGGATAAAATGAACTGGAACACAACCAGGCCTTTACGCAACAATCCTTTCCCCTCTCCGGGCAGGATTCCTTTCAAAACCTTTACCGGTGAAAATGAGGAGAGGTAAAAAGAGGGATAGCTACCCGAAACGATACCCACAAAAAGGGCGATCAGCAACACTGAAAAAATGGTGACGGGTTTGAACAGGTCAGCTATCGCAATCTCCTTCCCTGCCAGTGTGCTGAAGTAGGGAAGGATCAGGATGGTGATGATAAGTGAGAGGATCAGTGCAAGGATGGATAAAACAACCGATTCGCTCAGGAACTGGCGGATCAGGAATACACGCTGCGCACCGATCACCTTGCGTAATCCAACTTCTTTTGCGCGGTTTGTGGAACGGGCAGTGGCCATGTTCATGTAATTGACACAGGCAATGATCAGCATGAAAACACCGACCAGGGAGAAAATGATGATGTAATTGAAATTTCCAACGGGCAAATCAAATTCCAGGGTGGATCCGAAATGAACATCATCCAGGCGGGTCGACATGAGATCAAAGCTGGCATTGATCTGGTTCCCGAGGGACGCCATATACTTTTCATAAAAGTCGGGAAATTTCTCGAGGAGACCTTCCATGGTGGTATTCTCATGCAGGAGCACATAACCAAAAACCGAAATGTTCCAGAACGATCCGGCACTCCGGTCATTGAATCGCTCCGTACCCGCAAGCTCAACAACGGTCGCCATGGACAGGAGGCAGTCAAAGGTAAGGTGGGAATTGGACGGGACATTTTCAATCACACCGGTAACGCGGAAGTCTCCGAAGTTGCTTGAAGTGAGCACCTCACCGACCGGATTGGCATCTCCGAAATACCGTTTTGCAAAGCTTTCGGTGATCACTATAGTGTTTGGCTCGAGCAGTGCACGATCCGGTGATCCGAAAATAAATTCATGGGTAAATACATCGAAGACCGTTGAATCGGCGAAATAGATGTTGTCTTCGTAGAATTTTTTCTCCCCGTATGTAAACAGGATGTCTTCAAGACCAAACCCGGCGAATCGCACATAATTCTCTATTTCCGGGTATTCATCCATCAGGGTTGGTGCCATGGGCATAGGAACCAGGGCGGCCAGCGTGTTTTTCCCGGAGATGGTGAAATCGGATTCCAGGCGGTAGATCCGTTCATAGTTCACATGGTGTTTGTCGAACGTCAGTTCTTTCTGAACATAGAGAAAGATCAGGATTGCGCAGATCATGCCGATTGCCAGACCGGCAATGTTAATGGCAGAATAGAATTTGTTGCGGGCTATATTTCTATAGGCGCTGATGATGTAATTTTTAAGCATCGATTTCGGTATTGGGTTTATTAAGTCCTTTCACCTTCAACGATTGTACCATAATTTTTATCGCGTTGTTATACAGGCAGGTAGAACGATTTTGCGTTTTTTTGGTTTCCCTGTTTTTTGTTCGGTAATGAAACAGGGATGCACGGTTTTGAACAGAGGGAAAATCTATCGAATGGATAGTAACGGAGTCATACGATGACTCAGTAATTATTCGCCAGGGTGTTCATTCGATGCTCAGGGAACTACTGCATTAAATGATGGGATCAGGCTTCCGGTTTAGTCATCGTATGACTTGCTACGGGAGCAGATATGCTTCCTATTATCTGGAAAAGATTTTATAAAATCGTCCCGAAGGGACTTACGCTGACTGTTAACTTTTCAACTATTAACGGATAACATTTAACTTGAAAACTTAGTTTTCACCCACAGGAAGGTTCATCTTCTTCAGGAGTGCAATATATCGGGGATTGTCTTTCAATTCAGGGTACTCAATAACATCTAATGAGACATATGCCAATGTCCAGTTCTTTTCCGCGTAAGCTTTTTCATAATAATCCATTGCTTTGTCGTAATTTTTCACAGCTAAATACCGCTCCGCCTGCCCTCTGAGTGGTATACTACCAACGTGGCTGTATCTCTCCTCATTAACCCTTATTCTATCCTCAATAACAGCAATATAGCCACCTTCCTGAAAAACTGTATCGAGATATGCAAGGTATTCGTCATCGGCCCAAAACCACCTTCTTTTCATTGTTTTATGCCATTTCAACGTGTCGCCTGTTGCTAAATAGGCCTCTGCCAGAGGTCCATTAACAAAGTTGTTATCCGGATCACCACTAATCATGGAAAATGCCATACAGATAGTATCTCCCCAACACAATACACTTGGCTCAATGACAGCATCCACGTTCATTTCCCTCGCGATCTCATGCACTGTCATGTCAGCACCTTTAAAGGCATCGGATGAGGTTTTACAGATTACCCGCAACCCGCTGAGCCGCCCCATTTCCCTGATCAGTGAGGAATGCATCCCGGAAACCAGGGGTTCCAACTGATCATTACCGGTATAATTACCAAAGGGAAGGATCAAAACGGATTCAATGGCTCCTGCCTTTACTTCCTTTCCACCGCTGATCACATCCGTCAGGATCAAAGCAACCACAATGACTGCACAAACCAGTACAACAGCGGAAACCAGCAGAATCCGTATTTTCGGTTTTGCGGGGGCTTTTTTAACACCGGACGGTTCTTTCCGTTTTTCCTCCGGGGCACCTGGCTTTGATTTCACGGGTTGTTGTGTTTCCATGTACTTCAGGTACTACTCAATAGCGGTGGTCAGATCGAGCAAAACCGGTTTGACCTGCCTGGGATCAAAATCTTTGGGGTGGGCACCGAAAGAGGAGAGGCTGTTGAGGTTCTGCATGGAGACGATGATGTTGTGCGGAACCTTTTGTTCTTTGTTTAGTTTGTCGATGATCCCTTTCAGCGGTTCGGTCCCCCGGTCTCTTTTCAGTTCCCGTTCACAAAGATCCGTGATGATCACCTCCAGGCACCTTCG
>CAYZVJ010000118.1:0-3103 GCA_964481765.1 uncultured Rikenellaceae bacterium
TGAATATCAGCCTGGTTGCCGGCATAGGGCTTGGTGTTGTGAGTGGCGTTTTGTTCACCGGTGAAGCCAGGATTATGGTTGCTATGGGCATCCTTGTCTTTATTGGCATTTACCTGGTAGAGAACCTTCGAAGACCCATCGGCGTTTCCTATGTTGCAGAGATATTGAGTAAGGATATCCTTGCCACGGCCCTTTCTACGGAATCTCAGGTTAAAAGTATCTATGCTGCCCTGCTGGCTCCACTAACTGGTTTTTTAGCCGATAAATTCGGGATAGGTATTTCACTGGTCATAGTATCATCAATCATCATCGTATTCTTTCCCATACTATTGGTGCGAAAGAAAAAAAATGTTACGTAAACAGATATGCTTTATACTTTTGCAGCATGCAGGTCTGTTTATAAAATAAAGTATGAAGAACTCCAGATATTTTATGTTCATTGTCTGGTATGTGGTTAGTTTATCCATTGCTTTCCCGCTTGTGTTAATGATCAGTCTTATCATCGGATTGGTCATAGGAAGTCTTCTTACTGATTTTTTAGTTGAAGAAATTGGTACCGTCATAAGTTATTGTTTCATGGGTGCAGGAATCGGTGGGGGCATTGGTTTGGTCCAATGGAAACTCTTCAAAAGGAAACTATCCGTTTCAATGAAATGGATATTCATAAGTGCCATAGCCTTTGCTTTGTGTGAATTAGTTGCCGGATTGACACTTTGGGCTATCGGATCCTCCAGGGACCTTGAGCTGGATAGCCAGGGGTTGTTCATTTATTTCCTTATATATACGGTTGGAGGAGCTTTGGCCGGTTTAATGCAAATTACGCTGCTCAAACAAAAGGTCTTGAATCCACTTGTCTGGTTCATAGCCAGCTCAACGGGTTGGGGAATTGCCTTCCTGTTCATGCTAATTTCGAATATAGTTTATTTGCAGTTTTCGGGTACAGGGAGGCTAACCATTGGATATGTTTTGGTATTGCTTCTCATAGCGGGAATGCTTCTTGGAGTAATAACAGGTCTTGGAATGAAAAGAATGGTTGATCAGGAAGATCCGAACCGATGACAGGTGTCACATTGATCTTCAAAAATTCATCTTATGAAGCCGGAAGGATTATGCTATTAATAAGAATCCCCCAGGAACACATTCCACACCTGAAGGGAATCCTTTCCGAAATGTTTAACGACTTTCCTGACATGAAAGTCCATACATCCTTCAGCCGAGCTTATTAATATAGTATCATAGGATTCAATTCCCCATACATGCCGGGTATACCCCATTGATCCCTTATATTCCCCTTCTTTAATCGATTTGCTTGGATCTGTTATGAAGATATTTTCAATTTTCACTATTATTGAAGAAAAGTCAGAACGTTGGATTTCTTCCCTTAGGTCAGATAAGGGAAACGGACCTTCCGGATCATGTCCGTTGATCTCAATATTTGTTTTAACCCCTTCATTGACAAACAGGTCGGAGATCATCTGCCAGGCCTGATATCTGAATGCAGTGTCAAGTTCTTTGCTCGCAAACAGGGTAAGGTATTCTGCGAAATCCAGCACCTTTTGCTTTGCCCTTTCCTCGAAAGCATGTCTTTTTTGTTCCGTAAGGTCAGTGGCTTCAAAATCACTTTCGATTGATTGTTTCAGGGACTCACTGGTTTGGGTCACATAATGCTTGTCTGTAGAACTCACCTCTTCCTTAACATATTCCGCTTCGTTCCCGGGATCTTCACAGGTTGGAGAGCCAAGAATCATCGTCCCCGCAAGAATGAATGCAATATGGATTTTCTTAAATTTCATTTACTCATTTGGTAATTGTCTGAATCGTAAAAGGGATATTTTTCCTCCGGTGTAAACAGTCTCAATGATCTCAATATTCTTTAAGCTGCTTACCGGCATAGTCAGTTTATTAAGGAATTCTGATTTATTATACAGTTCGATACCTGTCTGTTCCCCGTCATATACCTGGCAGATATATGCACTGTCTGATATCATTGTCTCCAGTTGTTTCCTCCATTTTTGCCAATCCTTGACATTTGCTGAAGAAAAATAATGGATCATCAGGGCGTAATCATTAGGGTACATATAAATTCGTTCAAATTTATCCAGTTTTCTCAGAACCCGGGTTATGGTATCTGTCTTGTAATAAGGGGCTTTCAAAATAAACCTGGTATTCTTTTCTTTTGTTTTCAGGGTGAAATAGCCCTCTGTATCCGAATTTCTGTGAACGGGTGATTCATCCTCACTCAGGAAAATTATCTCAATAGCCATATTCCTGATCCTCTGTTTTGTATACGCATCAAAAAATTCAAAACTATAATTTTTATAGCCCAATTTCTTTACCAGTATGATGGATACTATCAGGACAAGCAGAAGGCCGAAAATTTTAAGGTAGATGCCGGATCGTTTTTTCTTCCGGGGCTCTGCTAAAGAATCGATGTCACCCTGATTCTCATTTTTAAACTCCCTCCAACCCTTGTAGCCTGAATACCGTGCCAGCAAATTAAGAACATCGATCCGGGGAATTTTTTCATTGTCTCTTTTCATGTGAGTATAAAACCACTTCTCACTAATACGCTCCTTTGTCTTATCCAGCAAATCCTCCTGAAAATCTATTATGTCCTGACCTTTCCATTCATTAATATCAAGGGAAATACCCGGATTTGACAGGTTCATGGTCCTGGCAATCTCCTTTTTCAGCAAATCCAGGTATTGGCCTTCCCTTTCCTTCATAAAAATAGATTGTTATCGGTTTAAATATTGGTAAAACCGTTGTAAAATAATTTACAATTTAATTACAAGCATTTTTCAAACTTTTTGTTTCATGCCGGGGTAAGTTTATCCCAAACAGGATATGCCTTTCGTTCAAATATAAATATATGAAAAAGAATGGAATATTATCGAGTATCTGAGTCCTTCTTTCACGATGTAAAGGACTATCCTTTCGATGCCCATTATGTGGATATAAATGGTCTGCGCATGCATTACATTGATGAAGGTCCGGGAGGGGAATCCACAATATTGCTTATGCATGGAGTCCCGGCATGGTCATACCTCTATCGTCATATAATCCCTGAATGTTCAGCAGCAGGGAACCGGGTCATTGCTCC
>CAYZVJ010000118.1:3203-4810 GCA_964481765.1 uncultured Rikenellaceae bacterium
TCTATCGGAAATCAGATCATTTATTTATTTTTTAACCTTATGAACTGGAAGAGCAAGATTGAGAGCATCGGTATAAAAGTGCCGGTTAAAATATTAGCCACCAGGGAGCTAATTGATAAACTTAACATTCCATGTCTGGAAAAGTTTGAATTACTAACCGGCATCAGGGAAAGAAGGGCCTGCTCTCCCGGTGAAGATTCCTGTTCGCTTGCCGTGGATGCTGCAATCGATTGTCTTGATCATTCAAAATATAACCCGGAAGACCTGGAAATGATACTATCTTGCTCCATTACAAAGTACAATGGCCATTTAATACATCAGTATGAACCACCGCTTTCGGTTTGCATTAAGAATTCTATCGGTGCATCCGGCGCACTCAACTTCGATATAACAAATGCCTGCGCAGGTATGCAAACCGGAATATTCATTGCTGAAGATTTTATCCGGCGCGGAGTGGTTAATAACTGCATGATAGTGAGCGGTGAATATATTACCAGCCTTATGGATCATGCGATGAAAACGGTAAAAACCCCTTTCAGTAAAGAACTGGCATCGCTGACGCTCGGTGATGCAGGTGCAGCTGTGATCCTTGACAGGACAACCATTGAAAGGGAGGGAATAGTAGTTTCAGGTTTTACCACATTAAGTAAGTACAGCCATCTGTGCATCGGGAAACACGGGAGGAAATATGCCGGTGGGTTTATGAGAACAATGGCAAAGAAGATACACAAGGTCTCGATAAGCGATTCTGTACCTATGGTAAAGGAGGTGCTGAAAAAAAGTGATCTTACTTTCGATCAGATCGACTATGTTATTCCTCACCAGACATCCAGAAATTCAATTTTCTCCGGGGCTAACCATTTTGCACAGTGTTTCGGCCAACGTCCGGGACAGGTGGTTGTGAACCTGAAAGAGTATGGAAATACGGCTTCCACATCACATTTTCTGGCTATGTACAACTATTTGAATGAAAAACGATTTAAAGAGGGTGACAGGATCATGCTGCTATGCTTTGCATCCGGAATAATTATCGGAGTCGTTCTGTTTATTATGAATGAAATGGTGAATCGGTATGGAAACAAGAATTGAAATGGTGGCGGTATCCAGACCGGTTTTTTCGTTCACTTCAACCGGGTCTACCGGTCTTGCTGTCAGGGCGGCAAAAAGATGCCTCCGGGAAGCTGGAATTGATCCGGGGAAGCTGGAACTATTGATATATACGGGGATTTATCCCGACGACTACCTGGGTGAACCGGCCATCGCAGCTATCATTCAGGAGAGGATAGGAGCGAATCCTCAATCCCTCTATGATCATAAAACCAACAGGAAAATGGCCGGTACAACTTTCTCTTTCGATCTGAATAATGGTGGATGTGGATTGGTGAATGCAATTCAAATTGTAGATGGATTTATCCGATCAGGAAGAATACGATGTGGCATGATCATCACGGGAGATTCTGAACCTGTGAGAGGATTATCTGACTCTTTCCATTTTACACCTGCCGGGGCTGCATTAATCCTTTCGGAGTCATTTAATGGGGAGGGATTTATCCATTTTAAAACGGATACCCACCCGCAACACGAAAATGCATTTACAAGCCAACTTG
>CAYZVJ010000118.1:4910-6045 GCA_964481765.1 uncultured Rikenellaceae bacterium
TGAATGGAAAACCGGAAGCAGAGTTGCATACAGCTGGATTAGCGTTTGCACTGAGAAAAGCCTGGGAAGATAACCGGTTTAAACAGGCCAGGAATATCCTGCTTCTTACCGTTGGTTCAGGAATAACTACTGCGTTATCCCTCTATAGAAACAGGAATTAGTTTTGACAATGCATGCAACAACGTAAACGATTGGAGAAAAACAGGTTGAATATTGCACATTACCTGGCATTGAATGCGGAAAGAACTCCTGATAAACCAGCTCTTCTTTATCCCGTTAGAATTACCTTCGGGGAACTGCAGGAGGAAGTGGACAGGTATGCTTTCGGATTGAAAAGTATCGGAATTTCAAAAGGTAAAAAAACCATCCTGATGGTATCCGCCGGGCCAGAGTTTTTCATTCTGACCTTTGCCCTGCTTCGGGTAGGAGCGGTCCCGGTCATGATTGATCCGGGTATGGGAATCAAAGCTATGGTAAATGCATTATCTGGAATAGATGCAGATGCATTCATTGGAATCCCCAAAGCTCACATCCTTCGCAGGTTATATCCTGTCGCCTTTAAAACAGTCAGGATATGGATTACCCACGGACGCCGATGGTTCTCCGGAGGATACAGGCTGGCACTATTGCGGTCAGAAACAAAACAAGGGTTCCCAACATGTCTGTCAGATCCTGACGATTTGGCTGCAATTTTTTTTACCAGCGGAAGTACAGGGGCACCAAAAGGAGTTTGTTATAGAGCAAATATGCTTGATGCCCAGATTCAGATACTATCTTCTCATTTTAAATATGGACCTGAAGAAATTGATCTCTGCACGTTCCCTCTGTTGAGCCTCTTTTCCATTTGCCGGGGAATGTCTGTTGTTATTGCCGATATGGATCCGGTGCATCCGGCAACCCTGGATCCAGAAAAAGTCATTTCCAATATTAAGGAATATGAATGTACTCAAATGTTTGGTTCACCTATGGTGCTGGATCGGTTGGCCCGGTACGGGAATAGCAGGAATGTCTTTCTCCCTTCCCTTAAGCGTGTTATCTCAGCAGGTGCTCCCGTTTCCAGGAATGTTCTTGAGTCATTCCTGAAAATATCTTCCGGAGAAGTTGAAATTCATACTCCCTACGGTGCTACGGAAGC
>CAYZVJ010000118.1:6145-7577 GCA_964481765.1 uncultured Rikenellaceae bacterium
AATAGCCTGGCAAAAATAGAAAGTCACCAGGAAGGGCAAACCTGGCACAGAATGGGAGATATCGGGAGACTGGACAGCGAGGGAAGGCTCTGGTATTATGGAAGGAAATCACACCGGGTAATAACTGATAAAGGGATATTATTTTCGATTCCTACTGAAGCGATCTTCAACCGACATCCCCGGGTAGCCCGTTCTGCGTTAGTGGGTATTCATAAACACAATGCAGAACTAATGACTCCGGCAATCTGCATCGAATTTGAAACCGGGGACAGGGGGTTTAACAAAAAAAAGTTAATCGGCGAATTGCTTCAGATGGGAAAAGCCAGTGAGGCTACCCGGGACATTTCCCATTTTCTGTTCCCGGGGAGATTCCCGGTAGATGCCAGGCATAATGCCAAGATTTTCAGGGAAAAATTAGCCCGTTGGGCTTCAAAAAAGATACAATGAACATCCTGGTAACAGGGGGAGGGGGCTTTATCGGAGGAGCACTGGTCAACAGGCTGGTGGCTCAGGGATACCGGGTTACCAGTTTCTCCCGCAATGACTATCCACAACTCAGAGAGAAAGGAGTGGATGTTATCCGCGGAAACCTTGAGAATTTGGAGAGTGTTTCAAAAGCTTGTGCCGGTGTGGAAACTGTCTTTCATGTTGCTGCAAAAGCAGGATTATGGGGAGATTACCAGGAATATTACCGGACAAATGTGCTGGGGACAAAAAACCTCATTCGCTCCTGCAGGGAAAACCGGGTAAACAAACTGATCTATACCAGTTCTGCCAGTGTTGTTTTTAATGGCAAAAGCATCGAGGGCAGGAATGAATCCCTGCCCTATCCTTCCCGGCATTTATCACATTATACGGCAACAAAAGCAGAAGCGGAACAATGTGTTCTTGAAGCAAACTCACCTGCATTAAAAACCCTTTCCCTGCGCCCCCACCTGGTGTGGGGCCCGGGTGACAACCATTTAATTCCAGGAGTTTTAGAGAAAGCTGTTGCGGGGAAATTACGACAAATAGGTGCTAAGGATCACCTGGTAGACACAACGTTTATTGATAATGCCGTGGCAGCACACCTTTGTGCAATAAATGCCATTGAGAAGAATCCGGAGGTTGCTGGAAAGAGCTATTTTATTTCTAATGGAGAGCCATGCTTCCTTTGGAAATTTATTAACCGGGTATTAAAATCTGCAGGTGTTTCACCAGTTGATAAGAAAATATCCGTGGGTATAGCATTAAGCACTGCCTGCCTTGTGGAATGGATCTATAAAGCGTTTTCTATACGGTCTGAACCCTCGCTAACCCGGTTCCTTATCAAAGAACTTACCGTTGCTCACTGGTTTGATATCAGTGCTGCCTGTAATTTACTTGGATATGAACCGGAAATTACAATTGAGGAAGGCCTTTCAAAACTGGCTGCCTGGATTCAACAACCAAT
>CAYZVJ010000119.1:0-1919 GCA_964481765.1 uncultured Rikenellaceae bacterium
CTTGATCTTTATTACTTTCGGCATGGTAAGCTTTTGATTTTATTTAATTTGCAACAAAAATAGATATTTTTTAATTTTTGTCAACTTACATAGATTATTTATATTTTTTCCAGATTGTTTCCGTTATAATCAAAAGGATTTAAGCATTGAAAGCGATTCAACATACAGCTATTCATATCCTGGTTTTGCTTATCCCCGGTTGCTTCGGCGCTACTGCCGGTGGCCCGCTGAAGGGTGACCTGCCCGACAACCAGGACCAAAAGTATGATAACCATATTTTTTCCGACCGGATTAAAACCGTCATTCTCCACCGCGAAGGATGGGAACTCTCCTGGCCCATCATGGAGCTGAACAGCAACCAGAAACTGGTGTTCAGTTTTGACTACCTGGGGGAGGATATCCAGGACTATTACTATACCTTTATCCATTGTAACGCAAACTGGCAACCTTCCAACCTGTTTCCCTCGGAATACCTCGAGGGATTTACCGACAACAGAATAGAGGAATATGACTATTCCTTCAATACTACCGTCCGGTACATTCATTATGAACTGATCCTGCCCAACGAGTATTTCCGGTTTAAACTTTCCGGTAATTATGTGTTGCATGTCTACCGGAATAATGATCCTGAGGATATCGTTATCTCACAACGATTCGCTGTCACAGAAAGCAGGGTAGCCATTACCGTAACTCCTAAAAGACCTTCGTTTACCAGTTTCCGGGACTCGGGACAGGAGATCGATTTCAGCATCAGTTACCAGGGGTATCCAATAAGAAATCCTTACCAGGACATCCGGGTAGCCATCTGTCAGAATAACCGGTGGGACAATGCCATTACCGCCCTGAAGCCATCGTTCCTGAGAAACCAGGTATTGATTTATGACTATGCCGTCGAGAACGTCTTCAGGGGAGGTTCTGAATACCGTTATTTTGATTTCAAAAGCATGCGGTATCAATCGGAATATGTGAAGGAGATCGATTTTCGGAATGACTATTATCACGTTGCACTCCATCCCGATCCCCTCAGAACATCAGGAAGTTATTTTTTTCATGAGGACCTGAACGGCAGATTCTATGTGGATGTGCAGGAACAGACAAACCGTAATACCGATGCTGATTACGCCTGGGTCTATTTTACCCTGCCCTACCTTTCACCACCGGATGACGGACAGGTTTATGTCTTCGGAGGCCTTTCAAACTGGGAATGGAACGATCGTAACAGAATGAGATATAACCCTGAAAGTCAGAGATACGAGCTATCCATGCTACTGAAACAGGGATTCTACAATTACGAATACATATTCGTTTCAGACCGGGAAGGGGTGGCTGACAACTCCTGGTTTGAAGGCAATCATTACGAGACAGAAAATGATTATGTAATTTATGTTTACCACCATGACGATGCATTCCGGTATGAAAAACTGATCGGAGTAACCGTTGTGAATACCCTGAATCGGTAAGGGATGGAGAGGATGAGTGGTGAGTGCCTGCCGTCAGGGCAATGATTATGCGTTGGTCATGCAATTGTAATTCTCCATAGGAGTCCTTTGGACGATAGTAATTCGTTGTTCGGTTACGGTAACGAATCCCGGGTCGTTAATAGGTAACGGTGTTCGTAAAAAAAGGAGCCTCTTGAGTATTGCGGTCCAAGCAAAGGCATCAATCATCATTCCAACACCCCGTAACTCGTATCACGTAACTCACCACTCACCCCTGTCCGCCGTAGTTTTAACGAAGGCGGAACTCACTTCTCATACCAATACTCGTGCCGCGAACTGCCATCAACACATTTCCTGCCCACAGTCGTCTGCCTAGTCGGCAGACAGGCAGTACGAGGGAATTCTTCCTTCGCCTTAGCCTCAAATTCTGCCTTTTTCAAGGCAATTGAGGCATTTCAGGCATTTAAGGCATTTAAGGCA
>CAYZVJ010000119.1:2019-3566 GCA_964481765.1 uncultured Rikenellaceae bacterium
CCCCTGGCCGAGAACGAACCGGTCAGGTCCTATGCTCCGGGGACACCCGAGAGGGTTGAATTGAAGGAAACCATTGAGAAGATGCGTTCTTCACGGGTTGAAATTTCCATGATAATTGATGGGAAGGAGGTCAGGACGGGAAATCTTGTTCCAATACACCCACCCCACGATCACAAACACCTTCTGGGTCATTACCACAAAGGTGAGCGGAAGCACGTTAAAATGGCCATTGAAGCCGCTTTGAAAGCAAAGCCTGCCTGGGCAAGCATGTCCTGGAGAGCACGGGCTTCGATCTTTCTGAAAGCAGCCGGACTGCTTTCCGGCCCCTACCGAAGCAGAATCAATGCAGCGACAATGCTGGGGCAGTCAAAAACGGTTTTCCAGGCAGAGATCGATGCTGCCTGTGAAAGCATCGACTTTTTCCGCTACAATGTTCAATACATGACCGAGATTTACATGAACCAGCCCAAATCGTTCCCGAACACCTGGAACAGGCTGGAGCAGCGGCCACTGGAAGGATTTATTTTCGCACTTACCCCGTTTAATTTTACATCCATCGCTGCCAATTTGCCCACTGCCCCTGCCATGATGGGGAATACGGTGGTGTGGAAACCATCAAACAACCAGGTCTATTCTGCACAGGTCCTCATGGAAGTTTTCAGGGAAGCTGGATTACCCGACGGGGTGATCAACATGGTTCTCGTATCCGGTCCCGATGCAGGTGCTGAGGTCTTTTCACACCGCGATTTTGCCGGGATACACTTCACCGGATCAACGGATGTTTTCGATACCATCTGGAAAACCATGGGAGAAAACATCCATCATTACCGGACCTATCCGAGGATTGTCGGTGAAACCGGCGGTAAGGACTTTGCCATGGTACACCGGTCGGCCAAGCCGGAACAGGTAGCCACCGCAATCACACGCGGAGGGTTCGAATACCAGGGACAAAAATGCTCCGCCCTCTCCAGGGCATACATTCCCGATAACCTGTGGCCCCGCATTAAGGAGCTGGTGGCCGGACACCTTAGCTCAATAAAAATGGGGGGGGTGGAAGATTTTTCAAACTTCGTGAATGCAGTTATCGATGAGAAATCGTTTGATAAACTGGTGGGATACATTGAAAATGCCAGGAAAGATCCCGATACAGAGATCATTTTTGGTGGGAAGTATGATAAATCCAGCGGTTATTTTATCGAGCCGACCATTATACTGACAAAAAACCCCTGTTATGTAACGATGATTGAAGAGCTGTTCGGTCCGGTCGTAACCATTTACGTCTATGAAGAAGATAAATTCGAAGATACCATGGACCTGCTGGACCGCACCTCCATTTACGGGCTTACCGGAGCACTTTTTGCACAGGATCGGGAGGCGATTGAGCTGGGATCAAAGAGGCTTGTAAATGCAGCCGGAAATTTCTACATTAATGATAAACCTACCGGAGCGGTTGTTGGTCATCAACCGTTTGGAGGAGCCAGACGCTCAGGTACAAATGACAAAGCCGGATCATTATTGAATTTACAGCGCTGGGTTTCACCAAGGAC
>CAYZVJ010000119.1:3666-5033 GCA_964481765.1 uncultured Rikenellaceae bacterium
CCATCATTTTACACACAGACAGACGATAAATAGGAAAAATATTCCCTTATTTGATTAACTTTTGCACGAAAATCACGTATCAAGTTCACGGGGTATGCTAAATATTTCAGTATATTTATGCCTTGAAGTTCGTTACAAGCAGACCCGTTTCATTATTATGGATTAAAGCCAAGCTTTTGTGAAGAGGTATGTTTTCATAGCTTTTGCGTTTTATGTGTTCATAAGATCTGGTCTTTCGCAGGATCCTCAGTTTTCTCAGTTTTATGCTAATCCGCTTTATCTGGCACCCTCTTTTGCCGGGGCGACCGAGGAGAACCGTCTGGCCTTTAACCACCGGAATCAGTGGCCTGCTCTGCCGGGTGTTTTTCATACCTATACCTTTTCATACGATCATTACTTTGCCAATTTCAATTCGGGTGTCGGATTTCTTGCCTTTCATGACAGGGCTGGTTCCGGGCGACTGAACACCACGAACCTCGGATTGCAGTATTCCTATGATTTTCAGATCACCGAATTGTTGCACATCAGACCGGGGCTTTCATTTAACTATACACGCATCGGGATACGCTTCGAGGACCTTACTTTCAACGACCAGTTATCACCCGGTGGTGTGACCACACCAACCATTGAACAGCCACCTGAAGGACCTTTCGGTGATATTGATGCAGGTTTTTCCACCCTGGGGTATGTCGAAAGGGCGTGGTTGGGATTCACCCTGGATCACCTGTTGCGTCCTGAACAATCGCTGTATGGAGATAAAACACGGATCCCGATGAAGATCTCTGTTTTCGGAGGATACCAGCTTATCCGAAGAGGCCGGTTGCTGAAACCGATCGATGAGAGCCTCTCTTTTGCATTCCAGTACCTGCATCAGGAACATTTTAACCAGCTCAGTATGGGACTTTACTGGTATAAAAATCCGCTTGTATTCGGCTTCTGGTACCGTGGGATCCCCTTCCTGCATGAACAGATTGGAGATGCCATGATCCTGCTTGTTGGTTTTCAGAATGAACAGGTACACATTGGCTATAGCTATGATGTAACCGTTTCCAATCTGATCAGTGATACGGGTGGAGCGCATGAGATATCCCTGATTTACGAGTTCCGACTCAACAAGAGAAAAAAGAAGAAAGTACACGCTATCCCCTGTCCGGAGTTTTAGTATAATCTGTTATACATTCGATTACTTCCTGCCGATAGGGATGTATGCCAGACCGGAAGAAAAGGTGGTAGTCATGCGATTGTCAAACAATGGTCATACAATTGTCATGCGATAGTCATTCAATGGTTTACCCTGTGAAATATGCTCCTTCCCTGGTGAAATATTTTCGTACCTCAAATTTCACAGGGCAGGCGTCGCATTTCAC
>CAYZVJ010000119.1:5133-7342 GCA_964481765.1 uncultured Rikenellaceae bacterium
ACGTGGCAAGTTCTCATCGCTCACACTCTCACTGCTCTATTCCCTTCCTCCATTTTCTTTATGCACGATATGCCGTATTTTTCGTAACCAAAATAAAACATTATCCAATGGCTGGTTCAAAAGGTTCAAAATATTACAATGTCTTCCTGAAGTATAAAATCTGGCTTGTTACTGACTCGGAAGAGGAGATCGTTGACGATTCCGATTTTATGCTGCTGAAATTAATCGATGATCATGGATCACTGAGAGCAGCAGCTGACAAACATGGAATAAGTTACAGGAATGCCTGGGGTACACTGAAAAGGGCAGAGCAGATCCTCAAGCTTAAGCTGATTGATAAACAGCGTGGGGGTAAAATGGGGGGAGAAACCCGGCTTACGGAGGATGGAAAAAAACTGATCCAATGCTTTGACGAATTGCATCAGGCATTTGACAGGGCTATCTATGCCGTGACAAAAAAATTCTTTCATTCATTGAATGAACAGGTAATCCCTTGATAAACAGTAAATAAAAAGTGAAGAGACCCATGAAAAAAACCAGTGCCATTTTGATCATTGCAGTGTTGATCGCATCGTTTTTATCCATGTGTGAAGATGAGGAAAAGGTGATTACCAAACCCGATATTGCGTTTAAAAAGGGAGGTGATTATACATCGACCAATTCATCAGCCCATCTGGATGATTCATTGAAAGTCGGGATTATAGCTGAATCAGGAAACAGGGGGCACCTTATTCTGTTTGAGATTTACCGGAATGGGGAAACCATGGAAAGCATTGAGATCGACAGAAGTTCACTGGATGCCGATATTTACATCGTCAAGGACACCATGCAGACGGAATTATGGAAATTTCTGGTCAGGGACAAGGCGAACAGTGCCGACTCGGTTTCCATGACCCTGACACTTATTGATACAGCAGGAATCTGAGTCACAACCTCATCGAATAAAAAAACAACATTGTCTGTATTATGATACTGTTTGAAGAAGCTTATGAAACCGTTATGCAGTATGCCCGTCCACTGGGAACTGAACAGGTTGGACTAACTGACCTGCTAAACCGTATTATTGCCGGGGACATTGTGTCTGATATGGATATGCCTCCTTTCGACAAGTCAGCCATGGATGGATATGCCTGCCGGAGGAAAGATCTTCCCGGTATTCTCACCGTGGTCGAAGAAATTCCGGCTGGTAAGATCCCTGAAAAAATAATTTCCCGGAATAAGTGTGCGAGAATTATGACCGGTTCAATGGTACCGGAGGGTGCCGACTGTGTAATTATTGTAGAGCAGACCGAACAGGTTGGCCTGGATAAGATCCGCTTTACGGGAAAGAAAACAGCAGATAACATTTGCTATCGTGGTGAGGATATCAGGAAGTCGGAGGTGGTTTTGAAAAAAGGAACAAGGATGAAACCGCAGCAGGTGGCGATCATGGCATCCATGGGTATCGTGCATCCGGCAGTTTACAGGCGTCCGCTTGTGGGGATAATTTCCACCGGTGATGAACTGGTTGAGCCGGACAAATCGCCTGCACATTCACAAATACGGAACAGCAATGCCTACCAGCTTATCGCACAGGTCTTGTCCACCGGAGCAATCCCCGGTTACGAAGGGATTGCCGCAGACACTACTCAATCCACTACGGAAAAGATCGAAAAGGCAATGGATAAGAACGACATCATTTTACTGACAGGGGGTGTATCCATGGGGGAGTATGACCTGGTACCCGATATCATGACCGGTCTGGGTATCGAGCAGAAATTCCGGAGGATCGCGATTCAGCCTGGTAAACCCACCATCTTTGGGGTGAGGGGGGAAAAATTGTGTTTTGGTCTGCCCGGAAATCCAGTCTCTTCCTTCCTTCTTTTTGAGCTTCTGGTTAAACCCCTGCTCTTCGGCTTAATGGGGCATCACTATTCGCCGCTTAACCTGATTCTTCCAATGGCCGTCACGTACAAACGGAAAAAATCGGACAGGGAATCCTGGTTCCCTGTCCGGATAAATGCCGATGGGGAAGTTGAACCACTGGATTATCATGGTTCAGCACACCTCTATTCATTGAATGAAACAACGGGAATGGTATCCATTCCCATTGGAGAAACAACACTGCAGAAGGGGGAGAAGGTGGCTGTTAGGCTCATTTGAGCACAAGATCAATTCCTATAGCATTATGTGGAGATCCAAAGTACTGAGGGGGAAAGTAGTGACGCGT
>CAYZVJ010000120.1:0-7340 GCA_964481765.1 uncultured Rikenellaceae bacterium
ATCCTCAATGCCAGCCCGCGTGTAACCCGTGGCAATCTGGATCCGCTGGATGCAGGTGCTACTGACACGGAAGTGCTGGATGCTATTATGTATGAGAGGACCATTGAACTGTTCTCACACTCTATGGGTACCGGATTCTTTGACATGAGGAGAACGAATCAGTTACAGCCCGGAACCCTTCTGCACTTCCCGATTCCCGGGAAAGAGCTTGAAACCCTCGGTGAAGATTATTATTCACTGGGTGGCTCTTTCGGGGAAGCCGGAATTGATTTTGCAGCACCTGACTGGGGTTGGCCCGGATGGGATGTCCAATATCCTTATTAATCAATTGATAACGTAAAAAATCTGATATCATGAAAAAAAGAATATTAAGTGCACTGGGCATCCTGCTTGCTTTCTTGTTCATACTATCTTCATGTGGCAAAACTGAGATAGAGCAGTCACAGGAGGATTATAACTACAACAAGATCATTCCTGTCGTATGGGATGGAATCCAGGGTAGTGCTACAGCAATTAAAACCAATACCTTGACCTATTCCCTGAATTATTACAGGGGAGGATCGACATGGGCCTGGTCAGCTGTCGGGGCACAGGTGGTGCCTATTGAAGGAAGTAATGGGAACGAAGTGGATATTTTCTTCGACCAGGACTCCATCGAGCTGGATGGACCAGTAACCATTACTGTGGTGGAAACCACAATGGGTGGAAAAAAATCCGAACCTGCCACCAAGGAAGTGATGGTCTCTCCGTTCGTGATTACGGTTAGCGGACCCGATGAAGCCGTTGCTTCCGGGGCCTGGACCTCGGTGTTTTCCACACCCCACGATGTGGGTGCTACCTATGCATGGAGTGTTATTGGTGCAACAGGAACCCTGACCGATAATAATGACGGAACAGTCGATGTTTTATGGGATCTCTCGGCTACCGACATTGCCGGTGTTGGAATTCGTTGCGTGAAGACCTATGTTGGTCTGCAATCCGTTCCAGATACAGCCTACATTGACCTGTTCGGTTATGTCGCTAAAACAAGAGATGATTTCATCGGAACCTTCAGTGGAGATGAGAGCGGAGGTGGTACCACTACCTTCTCTACTTCTGCCGGTACTGAAGCAGATGAACTTGTTTTCCAAGTTGACGGGTTAACTCACCTGCCTGCATTGTATGTTCCCATCTTTGTTGGCTGGGGAGAGTACTTTGTAACAGATTATGGAAATAATGGTAATATTATTGTTACCATGGATATGACCTCAGGAGCTGTTACCATTGATTTGCAGGATTGGGGTGTGACCAACTGGGGAGAGGGTGAAGACCCCGTATACCATTACATGGTCAGCGGAACAGGATGGTGGAATGGACAGGACATGACATTTCACCTGGTGTACGACTTCCGCGGGAATACAGGTGGATTGTGGTACAGATGGAATGGAGTTTTCACAAAACAATAAGCCATTTCGCTATATGAAAAAAAGCCCCGTTTCGGGGCTTTTTTTTTGGAGAGTACTCACCGGGTGAGGTAGTTTTCGGTTTCAAGTTCTCAGTTTTGTTCTCCTTATGGAATTATGCTGTACATGATAGTTCTACAAGATAAATAACAATTACAAAACTTCAAGTCACCAATGTTAGAGTTCAGAGTTTTAGGGGAAAAAACGATTGCCTTTTTATCCGTCAGACCGGCCTATCGGTCAGACGGTACCCACCGCACTGGGAATTCTTTGATGAATTTTGTTAAAACCAAAGCAATGAATTAAAATAGAAAATCCCTGGGAATATCAACAATTACCATTTTTCCAATAACGATTAACTTTTTACTGTTAAATTTACAGGTTTTATTTCAATTTGAAGCAGTATTGATACTTCATTGAATTTATGATTAACACGGGAAAATCTGCAATTGGGAATCTTGCTATTATAGCCATATACCTGTTGATGGCAAACTGTATGTTCGGACAAGTTACGGACTATCCTCTTGCAAGCGGATCGGCAAAATCAGCATCACTGGACCTTTCCGGATTACCGGATTTCAAAGTCACTGATACGGAGGCAACGATTCCGGGATACTATGTATTTGAAATTTCGCCCTATCTTATCATCATTGACCATTATGGCAATCCTTTGTTTTATCGCAGTATTCCTTTTGGCGTGAGAAATTTTAAACCACAACCGGATGGGAAATTCTCTTATTACTCCATTTCAGACAGGCGGTTCTATATAATGAACAGTTTCTATCAGGTTACGGATACGTTTGAAGTGCTTGGTGGATTTTATACCGATTTTCATGAATTCCGGCTTCTCAGTAATGGAAATTCACTCATGGTGGCTGTCGATGCCCGGTTGGTTGATATGAGCCAGGTGGTTGAGGGAGGGAATCCAAATGCAACCGTAATGGGACTGGTTTTCCAGGAGCTGGATAAAGACAGGAACCTGTTATTTGAATGGAGCAGCTGGGACCATTTTGATATTTTAGACTGCGATACAAATCTTGTTGACCTTACCTCCCAGGTGATAGATTTAATTCATGGAAATTCGATTTCCATTGATTTTGACGGTCATTTAATATTGTCGAGCAGGCATCTCAGTGAAATAACCAAGATTGACAGGACGAACGGTGAAATCATCTGGAGATTGGGTGGGAAAAACAACGAGTTTACATTCCTCGATGACCCGATTGGATTTTCAGGACAACATACTGCTATTCGAATGCCTTTTGGTTACCTGGGCTTATTTGATAACGGTTTAAACCGGCTCCCTCAATATTCAAGAGGGATAATCTATCAGATGAATGAGCTTGAAAAAACCGTGTCCATGGTAAAAGAATTCAGGCATTCACCGGATGTTTATTCCCCCGAGATGGGAAACTTTGCACTTATGCCGGGAAACCATGTATTGATAGGCTGGGGAAAGAATTCAGCAAATGCATTTCTTACCGAATTTGATCAGAATGGTAACATCTGTACATCCATTTCGATACCCGGAACAACCATCTATTCCAGTTATCATATTTCCTTCATTGAACAACTGCAATCCGTAATCAGTACAAATGAAAATACGATTGATTTTGGTTATGTTGAAACAGGAGATTCTGCTATCCAGTTTATTGAACTGCTAAATGAGGGATCAGACCCGGCAACACTGTTTGCCTTCTCTGATGAAGCGGGTCAGTTTGGAATCGTGGATACACTCCCGGTAGAAATAGCCGGAGGTGCAACAGAACAGGTCGGGCTGAAATTCAAGCCAACAGAAGCAGGGAATTACGATACCCCCATGTACCTGAAATTCAGGCTGGATTCAACCATAAAAGATGATCATATGATTGCCTGCCGGTTAATGCTCCGGGGGACTACCACAGCGGTATCATCAACCGGTAAATATCAGATCGGTAAAGGATTGCAGGTCTATCCGAATCCGTTTTATGACCGGATCATTGTTGAGCATAGCAGTGATGTCACAGGTGTGGTTATCTGGTCGATGACCGGGGAGAAGGTGTTCCAGGTGCAGTGTGATAACAGGGAACGGCTTGTTCTTGATCAAATCCACCTGGATCCCGGATTTTATCTTATTGAGCTTCTTTTCCGGGATGACACCCGGGAGTTTATGAAGATTGTAAAGGGAAGATGATGATTGGGAAGTGATGCCGTGCCTGCCATGCCTCCCTGCCTGCCGGCAGGCAGGAGTAATGATTGATGAGTGATGAGTTGTGTGAGTGGGAAGAGTAAGTAGAAGGGGTGCAGGGTGCTCTGTGCCCAGACGCTCCTTCGTCGGGCAGGGTCTCCAATTATGACGTTTGTTATGAAAACTCATGCTCTTCGACTCGGTGAAGATAATCCAACTCCATCGGAGTTTGATTATAACTTCAGTCGTCTGACGAAGGATGTCATTTGAATTTAGGGCGATTTACGGATGGATAGCAATGCAGGACCGGGGGTTGCATAAACCCTTTGCATTTGCGGGTGTTTTCAACGTAGAGACGTAAGATCTTACGTCTCTACATCGATAATAGACGAGGCTTTTCGGGTTATGAAAATTTGCAATTAGCAATTACTTGCCATGCTTTCAGCATGCCTCATGAGACTGCTACGCTCAGTTCACAATTTCTTTCATCCATCATCCTTACTAACTCACTTCTCATTCACTTTTGAATCTGCTCCAGAATCACCTCAACTGCCTTCATGAGCTGAGGGTCTTCTCCTTTCACTTTGTCAGGGAACCGGTTTTCAATGTAGATATCGGGGCTTACCCCACTGAATTCCAGATCTGTACCATCGAGTGTATAACATCCCCAGGCAGGCAGCCTGCAGAACGATCCATCCACCAGCCTGGCGCCGGAAGTGAATATGATCCACCGGTAGGTCTCGGTTCCGACCACCGTTCCCAAGCCCAGTGCCTTGAAACCGGCCGTAGTCATCTCCGCATCGCTAAGGCTCGATGCATTGATCATCAGGACAATCGGCTTGCCGGAAGGGGCAAAATGGGGTTGTGGTGAAAGCATTCCTTCCCTGAATTTCCAGTTGAGATAGGGCTTTTGAGATAGGAACCTGAGCACATCGTCGTGAATGTTTCCTCCGGTGTTATACCTCAGATCGACGATCAGTCCCTCTTTTCCCACTTCTTCGGAGGTCATTTCTATAAGAAACCGGTTGAGGCTGCTTCCTCCCATGTCTTTCAGGTAAACGTATCCAATCCTGGTATCGGTCAGCTTATCCACCCTTTCCTGGTTGGTTGCAATCCATTCGTCATAGAGTAAACCATTTATTCGTCCGATCGGATGGATCTTTGTTTCAATCCTTTTCCCATTCCTGAGCAGGGCAAGGGTTATCTCTTCCGGCATTTTCGGGTAGATAAAATAGCGTTCCCTGTTTACGTATTCATCGACAGAGAGGTCATCGACACTTACAAGCAGATCACCCGGTAAGATATCGGTATAGATATTATCTGCCGGTGAATACCGGATTATGCGTTTGACCTTATACGGATTATCTTTTTCGAAAAGAATACCGGTGGATGCCGTTACCATACTGACCTCCACACCTTCTTCTTCACCGCTGGAATAGAAACCAATGTGTGATGAATTGAGTTCACCGAACATATCGTTCATAATGATCCTCAGATCATTCCTGCTTCGTACATAAGGTAGGAACGTTTCATATTTTGATCGCATGGCTTTCCAATCCGTACCATGCATCTTTTCATCATAATAATTTTCGGCAAGGACGGTCCATCCTTCGTAAAACATCTGGTTAAATTCGTCACTCAGGTTTTTTGTAAAATCATAGTTTATCTTAATCTCATCAGCCTTATTTGATTTCAGGTTTAGTTTATAGATCTTTCCGCGTGACAATGCATAATAATCTTTGTCTGCGTTTTTGACAGTTCCACTGGTTATGCCCTTGAAAGCTTCTGTTTTCGGAGATTCAAAAGGATTGAGGGATAATTTATAAAAACCCTGTTTTCCTTCGTGGGTTGAATTAAACAGGACATAGGTAACGGTGTCCTTACTGATGACATAGGGTTCGGATTGGCGTGGTCCCACATTTAGCGGGGTTTCCCATCGCAACAGCAGGTCATTCATGTCGATACCAGGAGGGAGATGTCGTACGGACTCCTGAGAATCCGCCATCACTTTTTCCACCTCATCACTACGGAAGGGTTTTGAATATTTATGCAAAGGGATGCGGTATAACCGGTTGTTGCTGCCACCCCTGGGATAGCTTGCCTCTGTCCGGTCTGCCGTGAAATAGATGTATTTCCCATCGGGTGACCAGAAAGGATCGCTCTCGGTGAGGTATGTACTGGTAAGGTTTGTTTTCCGGTTCTTCTCCAGATCGTAGATCATGATATCCTGCTCAAAATGCCGGTATGCGGTAAAAAGTACGTAATGATCATCGGGTGAGAACCCGGGTTGTGAACCCCTGAACCAGAATTCATCATTGAGCAATAACGTTTCTTCAAATGTTTTCAGGTCAATCATCCGCAGCTCATCCGTGCCGGAGTAATAAACCGCTTTATCCCGATCAGCATTCATAACAAGCATTCTTGCACTTTTTTCGGACCTGTTCAAAGCGGTAAGTTCCGGCTGCCCCTCCAATGACAACCGGTAGACATTCGGCCAGCCATGATTGGTCATGATGAGGATTAAATTTTTGCTATCCTGCAACCAGAGGGCCTCCATAACCCTTTCCTTGTCTAATGTTTCGATCCCGGTGATAAACTGTCCTTTGATGTCGGATATGAACAGCCTGCCGCGGGAAACAAATGCAATCTTTTTATTATCCGGGGAGATGTCAAAATGGGTTATCTCACCATCCGTATTGAAGCTTTTATCAAAGGCAAGGGGTTTGTTGGCGAAAATCTTCACCGGGATTTTTTTTGTCTCCTTCGTGGTTGGAAACCAGGCGTGGATCTCGAAGTCGAGCGTAAAGACAACCACGCTACCATCGGCACTGACCTGGGGTCTTCCTATCGAGGAGGTAAAGGATGTAAGTCTTGTTTTTACCCCATCTTTCATGGTAAACAGGTTATATTCGGTAGTTCCTTCATCCGATGCAAAATAGATATTCCCGCCTCCGTCAATGGTGGGCCACAGATCTTTCCCTTCATAATCCGTTACCTGTTTGAATTGATCCTTGAGTGGATTGTATTGTTTGATATCCGGGTTATTTTCGCCTTTGTACCGTTTTCGGTTATTGCTTCTGAAACTTTCACCGGATTCGGAAAAAATATAGCCTTCACCAGCGGGATCTTCAACCACGAAGTGGGCATTATCCCAGTAATGATCAGAGAACAACCGTTGTGGTGTGCCTCCATGTATGCTCACCCGGTATGTCGAGAAGTTGTTAAAACGGCCCGATGTAAAATAGATCTGTTCGGAATCCCACGACCAGGAATCGGTATGATCGAAAGATGAATGAAAGGTGAGCTGTTTGATCTCTCCGCCATTGGAAGGGACAACATAGATATTTTCGTTGCCATCCTGTGTCCCTGTAAAAGCAATCCATTTACCATCCGGACTAAACCTGGGCAGGGATTCACTGCCTTCCATAGCCGTTATACGGTAGGCTGTTCCTCCAGTCACATCCATTTCCCAGATATCCCCCTCGTAGGCGAAAAGCAGGGTATTGCCATCCGGAGAGGGGGACGGATCGGACATGAATCTAACACTGTTTGACTCCTGTGAGAAGGATATTACAGCGAAACAAAAGAACAGGCAAGTAAGTGTTGATTTCATGATTGTGTTTATTAGAAAAAATATACATTCGAAAGTAGGAAAAATAGTCAGAGTAAGCAACAAGCAGGTAAGGAATTACAAAAGAATGATGGTCATTATTTTTGATAAATTCGGGTGA
>CAYZVJ010000121.1:0-2218 GCA_964481765.1 uncultured Rikenellaceae bacterium
TAAAACAGGCGATCAGCAAAATCAGCAATGCCATAATGGTTGGAGATATCTTATGTGCCGGGTGTAATCCTGGATATAGCCAGTTACCCCAGATCTCCCGGCTGTTATCCGCAACATCTGCCAGGGGTATGAGCCTGAAATCATTTATTTTAAAATTCTCATTTGCTTTGTTATGGACTGGAATCACTTCATCTATTTGACTGTCGATAAGCGGAAGCTGGCTTTCATCCGGCACCAGGAGGAAAGTAGCTGCAACAAAATTTGTCCAGCTCTGTTCATCTAAACCGAAAATGTCAATGTAATTTTCAAACAGTAACAGGGCATCAAACTGCAGGCTGCTGTTTTGGGTTATCTCTTTAAATACAGCCCCGATGACGAAATCAAACGGTTTACCCTCACTGTCATATACCGTGATCATTTCACCGACGGGGTTCTGATCTCCAAAATGGATCTCAGCCAGTTGCTCGCTGATCATGATGTTGCCTTTTCCAAGGAATGACTCATAACTCCCGGAAACCAGGGGTAGATCGAAAGCCCTGAAATAATCGGGATCAGCAAAGGCGATCAGCCGGCTGAAAACCTCATTGCCGTGCTTGACCGATAGCCTGTTCCTGTCAAACCGGATCACCGATTCAACGCCACTGATACCCCCGGAAATCATCGGCCCAAGTGCCATTGGCGTGATCCCATATTCCTGCATACGGCCCTGAAGATCACGTATCGAATTGATCTTGTAGATCTGATCGCTCCGGCTGTGCATCATATCAAATTCAGCACCAAACATATGATTGTAATAGGCAACAATGCAGATCGCCAGAGATACTCCCAAACCGATGACATTGATCAAAGCAAAGAGCTTATTCTTGTAAAGATTTCTCAGGGCTGTCAGAATGTAATTCCGTATCATTGACTTGTTATTGAATTAAAGAGATTAAATATAAACAGTGTGGGTGAATATTCATAATTTGACCTGTCCAGAAGTGGGTTAATGAAAAAGTCGCATTAAAAAGACAAGGATCTTACATGAATGTTGCATTTTTTATATTTTTGAACGTTAAAATATCACGATGTGTAACGGATAAAGTTGAACTGAAATGAAACGATTAGGTTTATCACTTGCTGGAATAATGCTTCTGTGTTTGGTATCCTGCCAGCGGGAACCGCAGAAACCGGAACAGCCAAACATCATTTTTATCCTCGTTGATGACCTGGGTTGGAAAGATGTGGGCTACATGGGTAGTACATTTTATGAGACACCCAACATCGACCGGTTAGCAGATGAGGGGATGATTTTCACAGATGCATATGCAGCCTGTGCAGTCTGCTCACCGACCCGTGCATCCATCCTTACCGGAAGGTATCCTACACGGATTGGCATTACCGACTGGATCAGGGGCAGGTATTCCGGTGTTGTAGTCCCTGAAAACAAGCAAAATCCATCGGGATATGATACCATTCCATCCCGGAAATTACTTACTCCAAAGAATCCATACTGGATGGAGCACGAGGAGGTTACCTTGGCAGAGATGCTGAAAACCAAAGGCTATGTAACGGGGCATGTTGGTAAATGGCACCTGGGTCCAGAGGAGTGGTCACCCCTTACTCAGGGATTTGATTTCAATGCCGGGGGAGAAGATTATGGGCAGCCCCCCTCCTATTTTGATCCCTATACACGGGGTGATTTTTCAATCGAATCGCTTCCGTCAAGGAATCCGGGAGAATACCTGACCGACAGACTGGCAGATGAAGCGGTATCCTTTATCGAGGAAAACAAAGACCATCCCTTTTTCCTTTATCTCTGCCACTATGCCGTCCATACTCCCATCCAGGCAAAACCGGAAATCACCACTTACTTTATCAATAAAGCGGAAGAGTTGGGTATTCCACCCCTGTCTGAATCGGAAAATGCATTAGCCATATCCTACCACAGAAACCCCCTGACCGGTCAAAGAAACCCGAAATACGCCGCAATGATCAAAAGTGTTGATGAGGCAACAGGGAAAATCATGCAAACACTAGATAAACTCAAGTTATCCAAAAATACCATCATTGTTTTCTTTTCTGATAACGGAGGACACGTTGTATCAACCGATAACAATCCGTTGAAACTGGGAAAAGGATTTCCATATGAAGGAGGAATCCGGGAACCGATGATCATTAAATGGCCCGGTGTCACCAAACCAGGTACCAAAAGCGAAGTTCCGGTTTCAAGCATCGA
>CAYZVJ010000121.1:2318-7186 GCA_964481765.1 uncultured Rikenellaceae bacterium
TGAACTGGAACGGTTACTGGAGGAGGACATGTTATTAACCGGTTTATGGGATAATTCCTATTTTCAAAAATACAAACCGGGAGAAGAGTTTACCGATGAATGGGGCATCGGGTGGAAAGCCATTCCCTATTCAACAAAATTCGGAACCGGGATATACACTGAAATGATCGATCATCCATTGAAAAGAGATGAGGATATCTGCACCTACAGGCCACCCGATCCGAACCGGAATGAATTGTTTCGCGAAACAGAACAGGCCATCCGGGACTTTAAATCCGAATATTGGATTGTCGGTGTAACAGTAACTACTATGTTTGAAAAAGCCTGGGCGCTGAGAGGTTTTGAACAGATCATGCTGGATATGCTAAAAAGCCCTGATCTGGTAGATGTGATACTTGATCTTCCTTTCGGGTACCATCTTACCATAGCCAAAAAACTGGTTGAAATGGGAGTGGATATGATCTGGCTGGGTGATGATGTGGGTGCACAACACTCCATGCTCATTGCGCCTGACCAGTGGAGAAGGTTTCTTAAAAACAGAATGGCGGAATTCATTCAATCGTTGAAATCAATGAATCCGGATCTGAAAGTTGCCTATCATTCAGATGGGTACCTTTATCCCATCATTCCTGACCTGATCGAGATCGGGCTGGATGTACTGAATCCAATACAGCCCGGAGCAATGGATCCCTCCAGGTTGAAACGTGAGTTTGGTAATAACCTTTGCTTCTGGGGAGGGATCGATGAACAGTATACACTTCCTTTCGGGTCACCGGATGATGTCAGCAAGGAGGTGTTTAACCGGGTTGCCACATTGGGAAACCAGGGAGGACTTATCATCGGCCCGACGCATCATGTCCAACTCGATACCCCCATGGAAAATTTTATTGCCATGGTTGAGGCGATTGGCAAGACGTATACATCAGACCACTGAATTTCCCGGTGAATGATTATATTTACCTGAACTGAACCTTAAAATAAATTCCAGGTTATCATGATCAACAGAAATATCATGCTCACTGTTTATGCTAAAAAATGGTGGTTCATCATCCTCATTGGATTGATTGCCGGATCTGCCTGTTCCCCTTCCAAAACCAAGGTGGAAACGATACCTTATAGAACCGGATCGTGGCAGCCAGATACTCTTGGTAATCACCGGGTTGTATTGCATGTTACGGGTAATGAGAAGGCTGTAAAAGCAGAGATCCCATGGCGGAGGAGAGATCAATATCCCGGCGATAAAATGATGATCCTGGTCGATGAAAAGACAGGTCAACAGGTTCTGAATATGATGCCTGTAGATATCAGGAGGGAATATGGAAAGATTGTCTTTGAACCGGTTACCGGTCCCGGCGATTATTACCTCTACTACCTCCCGTATCAGATATCGGGCAGAAATTATCCGAAAGTTGATTACCCGAAACCGGTTTACCGCATTGATTCTTCATGGGTAAGCCAGAACCATCTTGAGGTGGCTGAACTCACAGAGGAAAGCTGGATGAAATTACCAGAGGCGGAGATTGTGGAATTCCAATCCATTGATCAGTTCAATAGTTTCTACCCGATGGAAGTAATAGCCACCAAAGAAGAGACGGAAGAGCTGCTCTCCGGGTTTCCCGACTCACACTACCTGCTTTTTCCTGAAAGCAGGGAATTTCCTGTCAGGATGACCGGAGACCTGCCCTATCGCTGGATTAAGAAAGGCATTCAGGAAATTTTCAAAGCTGAACCCTGTATCAATGAATATTTCGCTTTCCAGATTGGCTTATATGCAGTGAAATCCCCGATTGAAGATATAGAGATCCTCTGTACCAGCTTATCGAATAAAACCGGCAAAGAAATGATACCAGCAGAAAGTATAACCTGCTTCAACAAGGAAGGAATTAACTGGGATGGTAAATACTTCAGAAAAAAAATAGCCGTAGATGAAGGAAAAATCCAGGCTCTGTGGTTTGGGATCGATATACCGGATACTGTTTCACCCGGAACATACAGAGGAAAAATTACGATCCAGCCACATCAACTGCCTGAACAAACAATCGAATTGGAATTGGATATTCAGAACCGGACACTTGAAGATCGTGGAGATGGTGAGCCATGGAAACATTCACGGTTGCGTTGGCTGAACTCTCAGATAGCGTCAGGTACTGATATTGTTGAACCGTTTACTCCGCTGGTCAGGAATGGGAATATCCTTTCCTGCCTTGGGAGAACGATTATTCTGGACGAACTGGGTTTGCCTGAGAAGTACCTTACCTATTTCAATCCTGCCGTTACCCGCATTCTGGAAATAGGTGAAGAAGTTATAAGTCACCCGTTCACGTTTATCATTATGGATAAGCATGGTGAAAAAATGAGTGGATCGTCAACCGATCTGACATTCCAGGTATCGGAACCAGGACTGATCAGCTGGCAGACAAAAAGCAGTGCAGGAAGCCTGGAGATTGAGTATAACGGGAAAATGGAATTTGACGGGTATATTGGTTACCATATAGTGCTGACGGCAATGGAAGAGACTGAACTCAGCAATATACAACTTGAAATACCGATAAATGAGGAGTTTGCCACATACTTTATGGGGCTTGGACATAAAGGAGGAAGACGGTCAGGTGATTATTCCTGGAAATGGGATCAACAAAAGAACCAGGAGGGGGCATGGATCGGAAATGTAAACGGAGGTCTGCAGTTCGCTCTCAGAGGTGAAAATTATGCCCGTCCACTGAATACCAACTTTTACCTCTCAAAACCCCTGAATATGCCCGAATCATGGTACAACGATGGCAAAGGAGGAATTGAGATACGCAGGAATAAAGAAAACATCGTACTGGTTAACGCTTACTCAGGTCCCCGGGAACTTGAGAAAAACCAGGAACTTTATTTTGATTTCTCTCTTCTGCTTACGCCATTCAAACCCCTGGACACAAAACTTCAATGGAGCACACGATTCTACCACAGGTATAACCCGGTGGATAGCATTCTCGCCACCGGGGCAACGGTGGTAAATGTGCATCATGCAAATGAAGTAAATCCATATATCAACTATCCGTTTCTCCATCAACAGGAAATGAAGGAATACATTACCGAAGCACATCAAAAAGGGCTTAAGGTAAAGATATACAACACCATCAGGGAGTTGTCGAACCATGCACCTGAGCTGTTCGCTATACGGAGTCTTGGTCATGAGATCTTTTCACCCGGCCCGGGAAATGGATATTCCTGGTTACAGGAACACCTTGTGGATGATTATATTGCTGCCTGGTTTGTACCCCACCTTAACGATGCAGCCATTATTAATTCAGGCATGTCACGCTGGCACAACTATTATATTGAAGGACTTGACTGGCTTGCCAGAAATATGGAAATAGACGGATTATATATTGATGATGTTGCCTTTGACCGGACAACCATGAAGAGGGTGAGAAAAATCCTGGACCGGAACAGGGATGGAGCACTTATTGATCTTCACTCAGCGAACCAGTTTAATGTCCGGGATGGATTCATTAACAGCGCGTGCCTCTATATGGAACATTTTCCGTATATTGATCGTCTCTGGTTTGGCGAATATTTTGACAAAGATTCACCACCTGATTTCTGGTTGGTCGAAATGTCCGGCATTCCATTCGGATTGATGGGAGAAATGCTTCAGGATGGAGGGAATAAATATCGTGGTATGGTGTATGGAATGACCTCTCGTTTACCCTGGGCAGGTGACCCCCGAAGCCTATGGAAGATCTGGGACGAGTTCGGTATGGAGGAGAGTGAAATGATCGGTTACTGGTCACCCGATTGCCCCATAAATACAGACAAACCAACTGTTCTTGCTACCGCTTATGTCAGGGAGGATGGATGCCTGGTTGCTATCGGCAGCTGGGCAGAGTCAACCGAATACATTCACCTTCTGGTCGATTGGGACAGGCTGGGGATCAACATGGAAAATGCACACGTTGAGGCTCCCTGTATTAAGGATTTTCAGGAACACCAAAGCTTCTCACTCAATGGATTAATACCAGTGGAACCAGGAAAAGGATGGATATTAAAGATTTATGAAGTAGAATAGAAAATCTGAAATGTATGACTAAAATCCCAAAAAATCAGACAATGACAAATAAACCCTATCTCCTTGCCCAAACAAACTGGAAAACAGTAAAAGGGCAACAGTACCGGGTGGCAGTACTTCCATGGGGTGCAACCGAAGCACACAATTACCATTTGCCGTATGGGATGGATATTATCCAGTCTGACTATATCGCTGCTGAAGCTGCACGAATTGCCTGGGAACAGGGATCAAAAACAATCGTTTTACCCTGTGTTCCTTTCGGAGTCAATACCGGTCAACTCGATATACCATTTACCATAAACCTGAATCCTTCGACCCATCATGCTATCCTTGAGGATATTGCTGAAAGCCTGGTCACTCAGGGAATGGATAAACTGCTTATTGTGAACGGGCACGGAGGAAATGATTTTAAGCAGATAATCCGTGAACTGCAACCACAGTTTCCCGAACTGTTCATCTGCACCCTTGACTGGTGGAAGATTTTCGATAACGCAGATTTCTTTGATGAACCGGGGGATCATGGTGGTGAAATGGAAACCAGTAACCTCCTGTTTATCGACCCGGATTTGATGTTGCCCCTCGACCAGGCAGGGGATGGCAAAGTAAAGAAATTCAGGTTGAGGGGAATTCAAGAGGGGTGGGTCTGGGCACCCAGGGAATGGACAAAAATTTCAGAAGATACAGGAGTGGGGAATCCAAAGCAGGCAACTGCAGAAAAGGGGAAGCGGTTTCTTCATGATGTCACCCAGAAGATCGCAAGCTTTATGATCGAACTGGCTCAGGCAGACCTGGATGACCTCTATGAGTGAAA
>CAYZVJ010000122.1:0-7085 GCA_964481765.1 uncultured Rikenellaceae bacterium
CGGCAGGCAGGAGTGATACGTTCCGGGAAACTAAACAATTAACCTTTAACCTTTTAACAATTAACTTCTTTAACTCACCACTCACTACTCATTTCTCATATCTTATCTTTCACCGAGCACCGAGTACCCCCGCCCGAACGACGTTCCCGCCCGGATGGACTCCGTTCGCCCGCCTGAACGACATAGTCGGGCAGGGACGGCTAGTCGGGCGGGCAGGACCGAGTACCTTCAATCATCAATCATCATTCCGGTCTGCTGACAGGCAGGCATCCGGGGTTGTGATCGCCCTCCATACTGGAAATTGCTGACTGCGGACTTCTTACTCGTACCGCGAACTGCCATTAGCACAATTCTTGCACACAGTCGCAGTACGAGGGAATTTATTTTGAGGCATTTGAGGCATTTCAGACACTTTAAGCATTCGGTCATATATATGCTTTCCTGCCCTCCTTCATAATTCGTTATTCCCTGCCTGCCGGCAGGCAGGCTTGTCCATTATTCTCCGAAGGAGTCTTTTCGGACGATATTTCTTTTTTCCATACCTTTTATTCTTTTCTCCACGCCCCGTGCTCCTTGCTCCATGCTTCCCCTCATCCTTCCATTTCAATATATTTCTGTACCTTTATATAGAGAGATTCTCTAATGCAGGTTTATAAAATGGGGTTAATACATCGATTTGTATTTATTGGAGTGACTCTGTTTTTTTCTGAACAGGTAATCTTTTCCCAGGTACGGATATTTGAGAGGCAGGATATTATGGATCAGATCCGGAATGGGATTGACCATGTCTACAATTATGATTTTCAGGGAGCTGATTCCATATTCCGGCAGGTTGAAAACCTGACTCCCGGACATCCGGTAAACCCCTTTTTACGCGGATTCATCATCTATTGGGAAACCACACCAATAACCCCGTTTGAGCAGAGATCCGGCGAATTTGTAGCGGAAATGGAGGAGACAAAACGCATCTCCCAAAACATGACAGATAAGAATGAGGAGGATATAGAGGGAATCTTCTTCGACCTGGCTGCACATGCACTTCTTCTGCTATTCTATGCCGATAATGGTGATAGCAGGGAAGTGCTTTCACTGGTCATCCCAGCTTACCGGCGCCTTAAACAGGGATTTTATCTGGACCAGGAATTCGCGGAATTTCGGTTCTTTACCGGTGTTTATAATTACTACCGCGAAGTATACCCCGTCATTCATCCAGTCTATAAACCTGTCTCAGTGTTCTTCCCCCCGGGTGACAAGGATATAGGGTGGAAAATGCTCCTGTGGATCAAGGATAATTCTGTTTTTTTACGGGCTGAAGCATTGTACTTCCTCTCCCATATTGCCATGAGCATGGAGGATAATCCTGAACTTTCGCTCACGTTTACAAAAGAAGTGCTTGATATCTTCCCTCATAATAACTTCTTCAGAATAAGACATTTGCTTGCATTAAACTCGGCATGTAACTATACAGAGATCAAATACCATATAAAGATCCTTCAGCAAGACATTGCCACGGACCGGTTTGCAGCCATGGCGTGCCTGATATTTGGCGGCATTGTACAGGAAAAGCTGGAATTGAATGATAAAGCTGCTGAACAAAACTACCTGGAAGGATTAAAAATAGCTGAACAGTATGGCATCAGGGTCGATAACTATAGTGCACTTGCCCATTTTGGACTCAGCAGGATTTATGAACGACAGGGAGACAGAAAATTGGCCCGGGACAACTGGAGAGAGGCAAAATCACAGGCTAAATATGACTATATACTGAAAAACAACTGATCAACCCACCTTCGATCCGGTATGGTTTTTGATCCGAACTTCCATGCATTTCACCAATACATGTAACAGATGGGAATAATTCTTTTTAAAAATTGATAACTCTTTATATATTTGCATCTTTGCTTCATTAACTGTTTTATGTTCTAAAAAATAAAAATCATGGTAACGAAATCATGGAAACCTGGTAAGAAATGGATAGCCATTTTTCTGACACTTATTACCCTTACAGGTTATGCACAAACCAAAAATGATGCGATCGCTGCCTATAATGAAGGGGTACAGCTTTTACAATCCAATGCCGCTGAAGCACTTGCTGCATTAGAGAAATGTATCGGCATTTGCCAAACGCTTGGTGAAGAAGGCGATGAAACCAGGGCTCTCGCTGAAATACAGATTCCTAAATTGCATTACAGCATGGCCAGGGAAGAAATGCAGGCTAAAAATTATGAAGAAGCCATCGCAAAATTCAACCTGGCCATTCAGTCAGCAGAAGAATATAACGATCCCAAAGTGAAGGAAAGTGCTGAGAAGTTGGTCCCGCAATTACATTACATCGTTGGGAATGCATACAGTAAAAGCAACGAGTGGGAAAAAGCGCATGCAAACTACGATAAGGCTATTGAATACGATCCGGTGTACACCAAAGCATACCTTGGTAAGGGATTGGCATACAGAGAACAGGATGATTTTGAAAACATGAAAGCCACCCTGGATAAGGTCATCGAACTGGGATTGAATACCAACGACATGAAATCGGTGGAAACAGCAGAAAAAGTGATGCAAAATACCTATTTCAATGCCGCTGTAAAGGCGCTCACAGCTCAAAATATGGATGAAGCAGAAGAAGCACTGGAACGTACTATCGAATACGGGAACCAGATGGTAGATGCTTTTTATCAACTGGCTAAAATCTATAATTCAAAGCAAAAGTATACCGAAGCCATTGCTAAGATCAATAAGGCGATTGAATACGAAACCGGTGGAGATGAGGAAAAAGCCAAACTCTATTATGAACTGGCCACTTCGTACGCCGGACAGGGGAATACAGATGCCGCCTGCGAAGCCTATAAGAAAGCTCTCTTCGGAGCGTATGAAGAGAATGCCAGATACCAGATCGAGCACGTGCTGAAGTGTCAATAAGCAACGGATAGTATTCCGTGTGTCACACGGAATAAGTTAAAAGTAATCAGTTATGCCATAGGCATCCCTGTGGGATACGTTAAAAGGAGGCAATGCCTAAATGGTATTGCCTTTTTTTATATTATTTTTACTGATCCCTCTTAACCTTTAATCTTTAACAGCCTATCAACCAATAATATATAACTTATTAACCAATGACTTCTAACTGCCTCTTAACGAGGCAATTTCTCCCAGCAATTCAGGGTTTTTTTCAATGGCATTTCCGACCACAATGATATCAGCGCCTGCCGCGTAAATATCAGCAGCATCTTCTTTACTCCGGATTCCACCTCCAACAATCACGGGAACAGTTACATGCTGCTTAACGCCCTTGATAATGGCTTCAGGTACCCTGGTACTGGCCCCACTCCCGGCCTCCAGATAGATGAGTTTATATCCCAGCATCTCAGAGGCAAGAGCAGTAGCAATGATAATATCCGGCTTGTCAGATGGGATTGGTTTTGAGTAGCTCATGTATTCAACCGATGTTGTAACACCGCTCTCAATCAGGATGTAAGCAGTGGATATGATCTCAAGATTGCTTTTCTTTAACAGAGGAGCTGCGATGATATGATTCCCGATTAAAAAGTCAGGATTCCTTCCCGAAACCAGAGATAACAGCAGAATACCATCGGCATGATCGGAGATCTGGAGAAGGCTGCCGGGAAACAGTAGCACCGGAATGGAGCTGTTCCCTTTGATCAGATCAATAACCGGATCAACCGGATTGGAAATCAGACTCCCTCCAATGAGAATGAAATCGATACTGTTCCGGCTGGCAATCCGGAGCGTTTCGATCAGGGAATCCTCTTCAATTTTATCCGGATCAACCAGCAGGGCAATCTGTTTACGCTTCCCGGTTTTATGCAGTATCGAATCGTAGATCATGGTTCTAATCAAGGAAATGTGAAATCAACAACCAGGCATCATTTTTCACAACACCAGACAATGATGTAGTTATCGTGTTTGAAATAGTGTAAATCAAAATCCTCTTTTCTGCTGACCGTATCCAGATGCCCCTTGATTACTCCCTTTTCATTAATCTGGAACGGACTGATTAACAGGTTCTCCCTGAAATTAAGGTTCGGCTTGTCACACAACTTGTACAGTGCTTCTTTTGCACACCAGTGAATGTAAAGATGATACCGTTGCAATGCTTCATCCTCTGTAATGTATTCATCCTTGCTAATAAATTTATGTGCAACCTTGTTTATCCTGTCCGTCATGTATTCCATATCGATACCAACCCTTTTGTTCCGGCTTAACAGGATTGAGGTTAAAAGATACGAGTGAGTTATGCTGATATTGAATGATTTATCCCTGAGAAAAGGCTTGCGGGTTCCGTTATAAATAATCTTTGCTGAAGGATCGGCCATTCTGGTGAGAAGGGAACGTACACTGAGAAATTCTAATTTACGTTCCTGATTTCTGAAGCTCTCCAGTGAATGGACATCAGAATCTTCAAGGTTCAGGAATGATCGTAAGGTATCATAATCCTCACAAATCTCCCATACCCCCAGCATACATCCCGTGCTTAACTGTTTCCTAATAATCAACCCCATAATTAGCCCCTTTACGCAGGGTTAAATATAAAACCAGAAATTTACATAATTTATCATAACTATTTACGATGTTCAGTGAAAGGATTTCCAGCGAATGGTTTCAATCAGATGAATAATGTCTTCCCGAAAGAAATCAATTACCGGAGCAAGTGAATCGGAATTTGGCTGAAGATTAAAGTACAACGCCCCCCTGACAAAATGTGTAACACTATCGGTAACAAAGAATTGAACGGATGATGCAACATCTCCCGTTATGTCATACATTACCCCGTATACCCGGTTTTCCTCATCGATAAAAAGCCTCTCGTTTATGGCTTCTGCCTTGATCGAGTGTTTATAAGCCAGTGTATGTGAATCTTCCAGCAAAGCACCGATATTATGTGAGATGGGTTTATAACTGATATAAATCTTTCCCTTGTATTGGGGAAATTCAATGTTCATCCAGCAGGGTTCGGATAAATAATCGCTATTCGGTACAATGGTCCCGTACCCGGGGTACTCGAACGTGTAGGGACAGGTGTTATTATATAGATGATACTCTTTGTCAGGGAAATCAATCCGGAAATATCCTCTCGGTTTTGGGGTGTATTTTCTTCTGCACCCATCCTGTATCATCATGAGAAGAGAGAAAAAAAACAGAAGACCCACAACAGAAAAAGAGATGTCAGGCTTGTTCCATTTGGTTGTTTTCACGGTCAGATACGATATCGTTTAAGGTGACCTCAATCTTTTTTATCCTGCGGTTATCAACCGATATTATTTTGAACGTAAAATGGAGATAGGTTAACGTCTCATTTTTTTCCGGGATTTGACCTTTGATCTCGAGAATTAGTCCGGCAAGCGTATCGGCTTCCCCTTTTATTTCATCAAAAATATCAAATTTTGAATTGGTGATTTTATAAAAATCGTTCAGGAGTGTTTTCCCTTCAAAAATGAATATTCTGTCATCCAGCCTTGTATATACGGCTTCATCCTCATCCGATTCATCTGAAATCTCTCCAACAATCTCCTCCAGAATATCTTCCAGTGTAATGATCCCGTGCGTCCCGCCATACTCATCAACCACAATAGCCATGTGTATTTTTTTCGATTGAAACTCTTTCAGCAGATCGTTGATTTTCTTTGTTTCCGGGACAACATGGGGAGGCCTTATAAGAGATTGCCACTTAAAGGTATCGGTCATGTGAAGGTATGGCAGCAGATCCTTGATATACAGTATCCCCTTTATGTTATCAAACGAGCCTTCAATAATGGGTATCCTGGAATACCCTGATTCAATGATCTTTGGCAGCAGTTTACTGAAATTGGTATGAATATCGATGGCAAATACATCGATCCGTGATTTCATGATCTCTTTCACATCGATGTTCCCGAACTGGGCAATTCCTTTCAGTATCTTTTCGTCTTCATCGATTTCAGTTGTGGGCAGATCCAGTGCCTCTGAAAGATCATCCATGGAAAGGTTCTGCTTCTTCTTCGAAATCCGCTTCTTCACAATGGAGGTGGAATAGATCAAAATGGCACTGACCGGCCGGAATACCTTTTCCAGAATGTTCAGGGGATAGGACATGATCATGGCAAACCGGGGGCCGTTTTGAGTAGCATATAACTTTGGCAAAATCTCTCCAAACAGTAGCAGAAAGAAAGTTACCATCACCACCTGGAAGATGAATCCAAGTACCGGGAACCTTGAAAAATTGACCAGCGCAAATGAGCTGGGTTCGGATGACGGATCATAAACGAAGAATAGTGTGGAAAGAATAACAATGCCGACATTTACAAAATTGTTGGTTACCAGAATGGTTCCAAGAAGCTTTTCCGGAATGTTGATCAGTTTGATGACCAGATCGGCACGACCCGATCTCCTTTCTTTCAACTGGTTTAAATCAGAGGGCCGTAATGAGAAGTAAGCTACCTCAGAACCGGAAATAAGGGCCGATACAAAAAGAAGAATAAAGAAGATGATCAACCCGATAATAGCGCTTAAGGAAATGGGGTAGAATGCAAAATCAATATTAGCAAGAGATGCTAACGATAAAGGATCATCCGTGTCCAAAACGTTGGTGTTGTTTTAGAAAAAATGTGGTTAAAAAGGTAAGTCGTCCGTTTCCTCAGGAGGTCCATTGCTATCCTCAACATCGCCCTCCGAGATCTCCTCTTCCGGTGGTGCGGTATCGGCTGGGGAGTCACTGCGCTTGCCAAGCATCTGCATGTTGTCTCCGACAATCTCTGTCATGTACCGCTTGTTCCCCTCTTTATCATCCCATGCCCGGGTCCTGATCCGTCCTTCAATATACAATTGAGAACCTTTTTTGACATATTTCTCGGCAACCTCTGCCAACCCCCTCCACAATACAATGTTATGCCATTCCGTCGTGGTTACTTTCTCACCGTTTTTATTGCGGTATGTTTCACTCGTTGCAAAAGGGAAATTGGCTACGGCTACTCCACTATCCAGGTACCTCACCTCCGGATCTTTTCCGACATTCCCAACTAAAATAACTTTATTGATTGACATCTTCAGATAATTACATTCATGACAAAATTAAAAAAAATAACAGGTTT
>CAYZVJ010000123.1:0-7047 GCA_964481765.1 uncultured Rikenellaceae bacterium
TATCCTGTCCATTGGTGCCTCCTCCTATGGTGCAACAAACGTCAATTTCACACTGCTGGACATGCATGAACTGCTGCGCCAGCATCAGTTGATTGATGCAAAACCCATTGCCGTTTCACCGGGTGGAATTGACGATATCGGGAGTGAATTGGACCCGGACCTGGTAAGCCTGATTCAACTGAAAACCGAATCCCTGGCTATACCCTATATTTATGAGCCTGACCTGCGGTCCAATGTTCGGTTGCGGGAATCGCTGTACTTTACGGATAAAAACATTGATATCAAAGCGTTTATTAACATTGGAGGTGGATATGCAAACATGGGGACCAGTCCACAAATACTGACGCTGTCACCCGGATTGATCATGGAAGCACCATTGCCTGAGGAAAGCAGCAGGGGAGTAATCTATTCGATGCTTGAAAAGGGGATCCCTGTAATTCACCTGCTATTCATCAAGGGGATAGCGCAAAAATACAACCTGACATGGGACCCGGTGTCTGTTCCGGAATATACTGCCCTTCATTTTGACAGCATTTATTCCATCTCCCCCATCATACAATTCTCAGGAATCCTCTATCTGGCATATTTTATTTTTATTTTTGTACGATACAATAAGCTACAAAACATGAATTATTAGATGGGTCTAATCAATAAATTGGATAAATTTGGATGATGCCAAACAAGGTGATAAACATAAATTATATCGTATAACACATTATAAACTTTACTCTTATGATAAAAAAGACGGTTTATATCAGTATCATCGCCCTGATGTGTATCCTTACATCCTTTTCAGTGAATGAAGTATCAGCCCAGACAGCCGGGCAACCCGTAATGCTCACTTCCTGTGGCCAGAGTCCCGGACCGGTAAGGTTAAAAATTTTCATGTCCAGGCTTGAGATGGATTTTGATTACAACCTGTTTGCCACGGCAGATGACCTGATCACCAAAAAGAACGAGGGCGATCCCTACAAGTCAATCATTATTGTTACGGGGGCAAGCCTGAAAGGGATGGGAGCTGCCGGTGTTTCGATAGATGATGAGTTGGCAAGGATAGAGGGACTTATTGCAGAGGCAAAGAAACAGGGAATTACGATTATCGGATCGCACATTGAAGGGATGGAGCGGCGTGCCAAAGGTGCAGCCCCGGGTGACAACTCGGATGAGTTGTCCATCGATGCCGTTTGTCCGAATTCATCCTTTATGATCGTAAAGAAAGAGGGTGATGAAGACAGCCGGTTCACGAACATTTCAAACGGGCAAAACATTCCACTCATTCTCTTCGAGAAAAATCTCGATATCACCGGAGTCCTGGAAAAAGTATTTACCAAGTAAGCGATTTTGTCGTGGAGATGACCCTATTTACAGGAATCGTTCTCGGGGTAATGGTACTGGTGTACATTGTTGCTCTGAGGTTCAAATTCTCAACCGAATTATCCATGCTTGCTGCTGCCCTTGCAGGAGCGCTGGCTGCAGGACAATGGATCCCTGTCAGGCATATCGCCGAAGGGTCGATGACCTATCTTGATATTAACCTGATCTTTATCTCGGCGACCCTTTTCATGAATATCCTGAAAGAATCGGGAGGAGTGGCATTTGCCGTCCGGGGAATCCTTAAACGGTTTCATAAAAACCGGGCGTTGCTGCTGATTTTACTGACGATTCTCCTTCTGATCCCCGGAGCATTGACGGGTGCCGGAAGCGTTACGGTGCTTATAATGGGAGGGATGGTTGCAGTGGTCCTCTACTACATGGGTATTCCGAAAATAAAAGTATCCGCCATCATCTTTTTAATCGCGGGATTAAGTGCAGCTGCCCCGCCGGTCAGCCTTTGGGCGATGATGGCAGCAGCAGGCGTGAACATGCCATACGTTGGCTTCTTCTTGCCTTTACTCATTCCCTGTGTCATCGCAGCCCTTGTTACCATTTTTATTCTGGGATGGAAAGGTACACCGGTCGATGTGGACAAAGCATTCTCTGAATTGCCGGTACCACCTGAGAAAATGAGCTGGATCCGGATCACTGTTCCATTCATCCTGTTTTTCGGTTTGGTGTTCATCGGCAGGAAATGGCCTGCTGACACGCCGATTGTCGGGTTACCGCTCATGTTCCTTGTAGCTGCTGCCTCCTCATGGCTGCTGTCACCCGGGAAGCTCAATATTTTAAAAATTTCATCGGATACGATCAGGCAGCTCCTGCCGCTTATCGGTACGTTAACCTGTGTGGGTATTCTGGTGCAGATCATGACCCTTACGGGTGTACGGGGGTTGCTGGCGATATCCTTCATCACACTTCCTGCCTTCCTGGTGATCGGCAGCCTGTTTTTTTTCCTGCCCATCACCGAATCTGTGTTGATGTACGGATCAGCAGCAGTATTTGGAGTACCCCTGGTGCTTTTATTCAATACGATGGGGTTGAACCCGATAATTGCTCTCGCTGGCATGAGTGTTATCTGGCCGCTGGGTGATGCCCTGCCTCCGACAGCTATTATCGGAAGGCTTACGGTAGACGTGGTCGGCGGTAAGGAATCGTACATGCAGTTCCTGAAACAGTGTATCATTCCTGCAATCATCATCTGTGTGATCGGAACACTGATGGTAATCTACAGCAGTAAACTTGGATTTTTAACCGGTGTATAAAAAAATGCATGATCATGGACATTCTAAATAGCTTGATTTCAATAATCTATTATGTTTTCGTCGGATACATTGCCCTATTATTGATTTATAATCTGGCAAAATCGAAAAACTGGAAAGAAGAAATTTTATACATTGTAATATTGATTCCTTTCCTGTTGCGGTTATTCAGGTTGAAATAGGTGTTTTTTAAGAAAAAAATTCTATGAAAAAAGGGGATATCATTCGCAAGAGTTTACTGGGTTTGTGCGGCCTTGCAATTTTTGTATTATCAGGGATCCGTTTTTATCAGCACAGGCATCTTCCGGAACCGGTGGTACTCGGTGAGGGAGTGACAGCAGTAAAGAAACTGGGTGATTATTTTCCTGATATCAAAGGCACGATAAACGATTGTAACCTTTACTTCCTGGAAGGGGAAGAGCCGGGTGCAACTCTGCTGATACTGGGAGGCACTCATCCGGAAGAGCCGGCAGGCCGGCTGGTACCCTGGCTCCTGGTTGAAAACGCCCGGATGCGGAAAGGCAGGCTCATCCTGGTTCTTTCGGCAAACAGGAGTGCAACAACCGTTACACGGCCCAGCGGAGCTTATCCAACGGATTTTACCATTCCCACGGATTGGGGTGGTCAGACATTCAGAATGGGTGATCGCTGGTCGAACCCGCTGGATCAATGGCCGGATCCGGAAGTATACATACACTATCCCAGCGGTCAGAATCTGGCTTATGTGGATATCCGAAACCTGAACCGCACCTGGCCGGGCAGGGCAAACGGTACAATAACGGAACAAACCTGTTACGCCTTTATGGAGCTTATCAGGGAAGAGAAAGTTGACCTGGTGATTGACCTGCACGAAGCAGAGTTGCAATATCCGGTAATTAACACCATTGTGGCACATGATAAAGGTCTCGAAATGGCAACACTGGTCTCCATGATGCTGTCCGACATGGAGGGATTCAGCATGGGGTCTGAATTCTCGCCAAAGAACCTGCACGGTTTGTCCCATCGCGAAATCGGAGATCACTCCGATGCCATTTCCCTGCTCTTTGAAGCGCCGGAACCCTTCCTGGATGCAACCCGGGGCATTACCAGCCGTGAACAATTGCTGGAAGGGAAGGATGATTTTGTTGTAAAAGCAGGAAAGCATGGCCTTCTCTTCGCTCCCATCGATGAAAATGGCTGGCCCATAAAGGTACGGGTTGGACGACACACATCAACCATCCTGCAAACCATGGAGTGCTGGAATGAATATTATCCCGACAAAGAGATCCTGTGTGAGAATGTCCCACGCTATGCTGATCTGATTGAAAACGGGGTCGGATATTACCTGAAAGATCCGGATAAGGCAGATCCGGATAACGTAATCTATGAGTAATCAAATAAAAACAAAATTTATGAAACCAAATCGCATCGTTAAAATTGCATTGCTGTTAACGCTTTTTCTGTGTGTATTCACACAGTCCTCTTTTAAGTCCTCTATCCCGGTATATGAAGAACCGGGATTCTGCACCAGTATAATGGTTGGCCGGCTGGCTTCAACGGATGGATCCGTCATGACCTGTCACAGTTGTGATGGTCCCTACCGCACCTGGCTGAACATTGTCCCGCATCAAAAACATGAACCGGGCTCCATGCGGAAAGTATACTGGGGGACCATGCATACGGAAACCTCCTGGGATGTACGAAACCTGATTGAAAAGGGTGAAATCCCGCAGGTGGAAGAGACCTACTCCTACTTCAATGTCTGTTATCCCGCCATGAATGAGAAACAGCTTGCCATTGGAGAAACCACCATTGGAGGTAAAAGGGAACTGATCAATGATGATGGACTTTTCGTGATCGAGGAACTGCAGCGCATCGCCCTTGAGCGGTGCACCAATGCCCGGGATGCGATAAAACTGATGGGTAAACTTGCTTATGAATACGGATACGCAGATTATGGTGAATGCCTGACCGTTGCTGATAAAAAAGAGGTCTGGCATTTTGAAATATTCGGCTCCAGTTTTGCTTATGATGAGCCTAGAGCGGTATGGGCTGCGGTTCGTATACCGGATGACCATGTTGGTATCTCAGCAAACATACCACGCATCAGTACGCTGGATATTGATAATCCCGATTATTATATGGCTTCGGAAAATGTGTTTTCACTCGCCGAAGAGCTGGGCTACCGGGATCCGGAAAGCAAGGAACCCTTTAAATTCTGGAAAGCTTATAGCGGAAATAAACCCTATTCATGGCGCGAATTTTATGTTCTCAGCACCATGGCTCCTTCCCTGAACCTTACCATGGATATGGATGAACTGCCCTTCTCGGTTAAACCGGATAAAAAGGTGGATGTCCGGGATGTCATGAAGTATTACCGGGAAACCTACGAAGGAACAGCGTTTGATATGACGAAGGACCTGAAGGTGGAAAGGCGCATGCGATGGGGTGAACAGCGGAAAGAAGGAGAAGAACCTGAAATGATTACAAGCCCCCTGGTCAATCCTTTCATGGGATATGAGGAGCGTTCTTTACTGAATGCACTGAAACCGGGAGTCGTGCAAAGCGTCAGAACCATAGCGATCAGTGGATGCTCCTATTCGCAGATTGTTCAATGCCGCGACTGGCTGCCCGATGAAATTGGCGGGGTTGCCTGGTTTTCGTTCGACAACCCGGCTTGCAGCCCCAGGATACCGATCTATGCCGGAACCCTGGACCTTCCGGCAAGCTTTGAAATATGTGCACAGCACAGGTACAGGGAAGATGCTGCCTGCTGGTATTTCAGGAGAACAAACCGACTGGCTGAAGTCAAATGGGGATATTCCCGCAGCTACATTGAAGAAGCCGTAAAAGAGTTTGAAGATAAGGCACTTGCTGAACTCCCGTTGATCGATCAAAAAGCAGTTGAACTGTACAATGCAGAAAAAGATAAAAAGCCCGAACTGGATGAAAACGGAAATCCAAAACCGGCAAAATACCGGGAATTCATTACAAACTATTCAAAAGATTTTGCCCGGGCAACCATGAACAAATGGTGGGAACTGGGCGATGAGTTCTGGCATATGTTCGGAAGGGGCTTTTAATCCGTCTGCTTTAAGCAGGGCGTTCATTTAATAACAGAATACTAAAAAACTGACCATGAAAAAGCCAGTCCTTGTTTTATTACTCTCTGTTGCTGTACTGTTACTATTCAGTCAATTCACAGGCCCGGAGAAAGAAATAACAAGTTCCCAGGAAGAGATAGCATTCGATGGTTGCACAAGTATCATTGTCGGAAGAGCAGCTTCCGTGGATGGTTCAACCATAACCTCGCATTCATGCGATAGCCGGACGGACAGGACCTGGATCAATATCGTCCCCCGCAAACAGCACAAGCAAGGAGATGAATGCGCTGTTTATCTCGAACCAAAAAGAACCAAAGGTCCGGATGACGCTGATGTTATTGAAGCAGGGTTTATTCCACAGGTATCAGAAACCTATGCCTTCATCAATACTGCATACCCGGTGATGAATGAATACCAGCTGGCAATCGGCGAAACAACTTTCGGGGGAAAGCGTGAATTACGATCGCAGGAGGGATTGCTGAATTGTCCTGAACTCTACCGGCTGGCTCTTGAAAGAGCAAAAACAGCCCGTGAAGCAATCCGGGTGATTGATGAACTGACGCGGAAATATGGATACAATGACTGGGGTGAATGTTTTACATTTGCCGATCCCGATGAAACCTGGCATTTTGAAATACTGGGCCCCGGACGGGGGAATATCGGGGCTGTTTGGGCAGCTGTGCGAATTCCGGATGATGAAGTCGGTGTATCGGCAAACTTAAGCCGCATTCGCTATCTTAACCTGGAGGATCCGGAAAATTACATGGCATCAGAGAATGTCTTTTCATTGGCCGAAGAATTGGGCTGGTGGAGTAAGGATAGCGGAGAACCCTTCAAGTTCTGCTATGCCTATGCAGACCGCAGAAGCATGGCATGCCGCAGGCGGGAATGGCGGGTATTAAGCCTGGTTGCACCCTCGCTGAACCTCGATCCAAACGGGGAAAATTTCCCTCTCTCCGTAAAACCGGATAAAAAAGTTTCGGTGCAGGATGTGGTGGAAATGTTCCGCAATTATTACCAGGATACACCGTTTGATATGACATCATCACTTACAACTGTCGACCGCACCGGCAATGTAGTAAAAAGCCCGGTGGCAAATCCCTTCATGGATAATGATACAAGGGCATTACTCAAAGTCCCCTATGAACGTACCATTGCCTGTTCACGGGCAACTTATGTACAGGTTACACAGTCACGGAACTGGCTGCCTGATCCCATCGGTGGTGTGGTCTGGCTGGGATACGATAACCCGGCAACAACTCCTCACCTGCCCTTCTATTGCGGTATCAGTGCCATGCCGGAGTCCTATACCATCGACGGAAGGGAAA
>CAYZVJ010000124.1:0-4478 GCA_964481765.1 uncultured Rikenellaceae bacterium
TGAAGGAATGCAGTTCACGAACAGCACAATACACCTGCATGTGCAGGGCTTCTTCTTTCATGGAAAAGAATGAACAGTATCATTCATCCGATTATATTTCAGTCAGATTACTACCGGAATTTATCAGGTTTTTACTCAAGAGACGGCTGCTTAAATTGAACGGCAGGTATTCTCCGAAAGGAATTTATGAATACGTTATTGCGAGAACAAAATACATTGATCATATTTTCAAAACTGCCATTGGAAACGGAACAGAACAGATCCTTATCCTGGGTGCCGGTTATGATACCAGGGGGATCCGGCTTCTCCCGGCAGACTCCAAAACCAGGGTATATGAAATGGATACGCCGGGTGTGCAGAATGGAAAGGAAAAACAATTGGCAAAAAGAGGAATACATAAACCGGAAAACAATATCTATATCCCGATTGACTTTCTGAGAGAAGATATTCGGGGGAAATTAATGGAGTCGGATTATTCCTTCGGGAATAGAACACTTTTCATCCTTGAAGGCCTGATCATGTATCTATCTGCTGAATCGGTAAATCAATTGTTTGATATGTTCCGTGAATGTTCCGCAGGAGGAAGCCTGGTATTGTTCGATTATGTTTACGGTTCTGTCTTACGAAAGGAAAACAGATACTATGGCGAAGGTGATATTTTTAATACCGTTGTAAAAGCAGATGAAAAATGGACTTTCGGTATTGAGGAAGGCACAATATCACAGTTTTTAAAGGAGCATGAATTTGATTTGGTGGAGGAGCTGGATACCTCTTCCATTGAAGAGCGCTATTTCAAAAACCGGGAGGGAGAACTTGTTGCCCGTGTTAATGGAACGCACAGTATTGTCCTCGCAGGAAAAGGGATCTAGAACCTTACTGTGAACACCGTCTGAATGCCAGGTTCAGAGAATGCTTCAATGGTACCCCTGTGCATCCGCATGATCTGCCTTGCAAGGCTTAATCCGATCCCCGATCCATCTTTACGGGTGGTGTAAAACGGGATAAAGATTTTGTCTATATCACCCGGTTCTATTCCGGCACCATTGTCTTTTACTGAGATTTCAATCCTGCCATTGCCCGGAGCAAGAGCTGTTATCTCAAGAATCGGCTTTTCTGTTTTTCTCAGGGAATAGATTGAGTTTTTAACCAGGTTAATTAAGAGCTGCTCCAACAATTTCTTGTCGGCTTCAAGGGATAAATTTCCGGGATGGATTTTTGATCGAAAGGTGATCTTGTTCGTACGGATATCCTCATCCAGCAATTTGCCAAGATCCTGGATCACTTCATGCAATCTTACTTCCTGGAATTCCGGTTTTGGAAGGAGATTAAACTGCCGGAAATGTTTTACAAACTTTTCCAGCCCGGTACTTCTCTCTTCAATAATTTTCAATCCATCCAGCAAATCATCCATTAGCTCAACGGAAACAGTAACCTGGTTCCCATCATGCAATGTATTGGATGCAATCAGTTCAATGAGGGTGTGCGTGGTGGATTTAATCGGTCCGGTTGAATTCATCATTTCATGCGTTAAGACCCGGATAAGATTTTGCCAGGCTTCGATCTCCTTTTCATCCAGTTCGTTTTTAATGTCCTGCAATGAAACAATTTTTACCCGTTCATCCCTGAATTTCAATTCAGTTGCCCGGACAGCAAGCTGTTTTAGTTCAGCTCCGTGAATCCCTTCTATTTTCAGTTTAATTAGTTTTTTTTCCGAAGGCTTCATGTTTACTATCTCCTCTGAAAGGCCTTTCTTCCTGCGGTCGAGTGAAGCCAGTGAAACGGCACCTTTCACATTAAAAAGATCTTTGGCTGCCTGGTTCAGTAATTTTACTTCTCCTTGCCGGTTGAATGATATCAATCCCACCGTAATGTGTTCTGTAATGGTTTTAAAATATTGGTTTTGTTCAATATTTTCCAGTTTGATCCTCCGGATCAGATCATTTACTTCCTGGAGGGTTTGATGAAGGCGATTAAATGACCGGGTTCTGAATCGCCTGGAAAAACGGAGGGTTGAATCTTCATTTCTCACCGACATAAAAAATGTCTGAAGATCCCGGTTAATACGGTTTGAACTTCGGATAAACAGGACTACCTGAAGAGCGATCAAAGCCAATAGATTAATGTTTATGATCACATCATTGATCAGAACATATTCAAATGCGAATCCAAAACAGGAAACCGTTAACAGGATTACACGGATAACAACATCCAGGTACAGGTGTCTATAGATCATATTTCTTCATTTTTCTGTATAATGTTTGCCGGCCAATGTTCAATTCGTTGGCTGTATAACTTATGTTGCCTTTGTGTTTGGTTAAAACATGACGAATGATTTCCCGTTCATACTCCTCCATGGTTTTTACTTTCTCCGTATCAGGTATTTCTGCAGGTTGTTCCCTGAGCTGCAGATCTACCGTCTTCAGCAGGTTGTTTTCAGTCAGGATAACTGCTTTTTCAATGGTATGTTTTAACTCCCTTATATTCCCTGGCCATCGATAATGCTTCAATACCTCAATGGCTTCGGTATTGAAACGCAGCAGTGGTTTTTCATATTTGTCCGAAAAGAGCTTTAAAAAATGCTCAGCCAGCAGGGTAATATCCTCTTTTCTTTCCCGCAAGGGAGGAATATGGATGTGGATCGTTTTAATCCGGTAAAGCAGGTCTTCACGGAAAAGACCTTCTCGTATCAATTGATCGATATCTTTATTGGTAGCTGAAATCAGACGCACATCAATCGGCAGGGTCCGGTTTGATCCGACAGGTGTAATTTCCCGGTTTTGCAGTACCGTGAGCAGTTTGGATTGCAGCGAGACCGAAAGATTCCCAATCTCATCAAGAAACAGGCTCCCCCCGGAAGCCATTTGCATTTTGCCCGTTCGCGTCTCTTTTGCATCTGTAAAGGCTCCTTTTATGTGACCGAAAAGCTCGCTTTCAAACAGGTTTTCATTCAGGGTTGACAGGTCAATGGTAACAAAAACCTCCTCCGATCGTTTGGATTGTCTGTGGATCTCGCGGGCTACAAGTTCCTTGCCGGTACCATTCTCACCTGTAATCAATATATTGGCATCCGTTTTTGACACCTTTTTTATAGTGGAAAACAGTGTTTGCATTGCCCCAGTATTGCCCAGCATGCGATCAAATTGCCGGTCGATATCCGACCGCAGCAACTTCTGTTTTTGCTGAAGCTCCCTGACTTTGGTTTTCGATCTGCGAAAGGCTACACCGGATTGCAGCGTGGATAACAGCTTTTCATTGTCCCACGGTTTCATTATAAAATCGGTTGCCCCCTCCTTGATAGCCTGAACAGCAAGCTCAACATCCCCATAGGCAGTAATCAGTATAACCACACTCTCCCGGTCAATACTCAAAATTCTCCGTAACCAGTAGATCCCTTCGTTGCCGGTATGAACTCCGGCAGAAAAATTCATGTCCAGCAAAATGACATCAATATCCTTTCTCTCCATAATAGAAGGAATCTGGTTGGGATCTTTTATGGCAAGAACCTCGTTGAACTTGTGTTTGAGGTAAAGATTCAGGGAGCTGAGAACACTGGGATTGTCATCCACAATTAAAATGGTGCCTGATCGGGTGCTCATGATCGATTTTTATTATTCATGTCAAAACTAACCAACTTCTTCCTAAAATAAAATAGATCTGTATGATAATGGAACACTATATGTATGAAAACAGACCATATTTCTCAGTGATATCATTAGATAGCCAGTGTAATTAATTGTTATATAATATGTTGTGTTTTTAGGCATATGATTTGAGATGTCTAAGGAGATCGATTCAGGTGTGATGTTCAGGGAGTGCAGGTATTTGCAAAACCAAAGCCTATGTTTTTTAATTATTTGAAAGTTGCTATACGGAATATTCTTCGCAGCAAGGTCTTCTCAGTGATCAATATCCTTGGTCTGGCAGTGAGTATGTCCATTTGTCTTCTGGTGATCAAGATGATATTTGGGATGTACAGTTGCGACCGGTTTCATGAACACAAAAATCGCATCTACCGGGTTATTACATTTGAAAAGAATGAAGGCCACACCGGTTATCAACTGGCCACTACACCCGAACCACTGGCAAATGAGCTGGAAAAATTAGCCGATATTGAAAACGTTGTTAAGGTTAGATCGGGCTTTGGTGGAGATGCATCCTGGAAGGGTAAAGTTATACCGGTAAACGGATTGTATTCCGACCCGGTTTTCTTTGATGTCTTCAGCTTTTCACTGGAAAGGGGAAATCCGGGAATGGCATTGAAAGAACCATTTTCGATTGTAATTACACCGGACTGGGCATATAAACTTTTCGGAGAAACAGACCCAATGGGACAAACGATAAGTTTGAAAAACCTGGGAGAATTCAAAGTGACAGGGATAACACAGGATATTTCTAACCTAAAAACCCATCTGAGGTTTGAATGCATTGTCTCGGCTTCTACCCTCGTTTCACTGGAAAACCAGGGGATCAAAAGCCAT
>CAYZVJ010000124.1:4578-6888 GCA_964481765.1 uncultured Rikenellaceae bacterium
CTCGCAATCGTTGCCCTTATTCTTATTCTTACAGCAAGCTTTACCTATACCACACTTTCCGTAGCAAGAGCCTTCAACCGGGCCAGGGAAGTGGGGGTAAGGAAGGTATTTGGAGCAAACCGCCGCCATCTGTTTACACAGTTTGTCGGTGAGGCAGTTTTGCTGTCTGTAATATCCCTGAATTTTGCCTATATCATTCTCACATTACTGGAGCCAAGACTTTTTAGTTTAGATCCGCATTTTGAACTTGAATTCGGAATGGCAAAAACACCTGCAACCATCTATGTTGCATTCCTCGTTTTTACTGTCATTCTCGGGTTTGTTACAGGCATATTCCCGGCCATGTACCTTTCACGAATCAAACCGGTTGATGTTTTTAAGGATTTTTCCAGGATAAAGCTTTTCAGCCGGACCAACCTCCGAAAGATGCTGATCGTTTTTCAGTTTACAATTTCTTTGTTCCTGATCTTTGCTGTTATCATTGCCCGCGAACAGGTGCATTATCAAAAAGAAATTGATCCGGGATATGCTACGGAGAATATCCTGAATGTGGAATTACAGGAAATAGATTTTAAGATATTCAAGAATGAAGTTCTGCAAATACCGGGTATAGAATCCGTTACAGCAACTGATTACCTGCCTGGTACTGGGGTGGTAATGCGCTCTTTTGTTCAGTGTGAGAAAATTCCTGATTCAACAAAAATCAGTGAGCTGACAGTTGATCCTGATTTCGTTGAAACATTGGGTGTCGAAATTCTGGCTGGCGAAAATTTTGGTTCCCTTTCAGAGACAAATACAGGAGCCCATGCACTCATTAATGAAGCGGCAGTCCGGCATCTGGGTTTTGCAAACCAGGAGGAAGCCCTGGAATATTCAATTTCGATTGAAGATAATTTGAATATCCAGATTATAGGTGTTGTAAAAAATTTCGTGATCCAGAGTTCCGATTTTAAACCCGATCCCCTGGTGATCCGGATCATCCCGGGACGGTTTCACTACGCTTTTATAAAAATAGAGCCTGGCTTTCCAGGTGAAGAGATAATCCATTCAATTGAAACTACCTGGAAAAAACTGAATCCCGAACAACTTTTTAGAAGCCAGTTTTACGCTGACCATATTGAGAACTACCAGAATGGTGCCGTGCAGGTTGTTCAGGTGCTTGGTTTCCTGACGTTCCTAACCCTGTTTATTTCAATACTGGGACTGCTTGGAATGGTTGTTTTTAATAATGAAAACCGGGTAAATGAGATTGGAATAAGGAAAGTTGTTGGATCAAACAGTATGGAAATTCTTTGGGTGATCTCGAAAGGATTTATTTACATGATGGGTCTCGCTGTGCTGATTGCGACACCCTTAGCCTGGTTCATAGGGAAAATGCTCATGCAAAATCTTTACCATCGGATAGCTCTGAAAGCCGGATTCTTTATCGAAGGAATACTCTTCCTGCTGACTGTCGGGGTGCTGGTGGTATTTTCCCAAACCTGGAAAGCAGCAAACCGGAACCCGGTGGATAGTCTAAGGTATGAGTGAAACACATTATTCAAGAGGCTTAGCCGAAGTGAGTGATGGATGTTGTACTCCAACTCAGGTATATGTTATTAGTGATATGTTATTAGTTATATGTTGTTTTCTCCTAATAACTTATCAACGTATAACGTATAACTTATAACTCTACTTTTTACCGAGCACCCCCGCCCGAACGACTGAAGTCATTCAGTCGGGCGGGCAGTACCAAGCACAAAGGACCTGATCCCACCTTGTACCTGTCTAATCTATGGATACTTAATAAATAACCTCTACTTACCCCATTCAACGATCCCACCCCCCCGTACAAATCTGAACACCAGGTGTACGGAATCAATACATTTCCACCGGATATTTTAAAAGTCAGATACTTTCAACTAATTGAAATATAGTAATATAGAAAGAATTGCACAATAATTGTGAAGCCTAAGTATTTGGAAGAAGATTGCCAATACAATAGACCAATGATATCAAGACAGACCGGGAAAATCAAATGGTTTTCAGGTCGTTGTATTTTTTTTCCTTTGAATGTTTTGAAGGCATCCTCCCCGCTTAAGGTAAGCGGCCCACTTCCCAGGTCTGTCATCGATTTCAATAGCCAACTGCCTTACGGGGAGGACCTTTTTTTGATTTGGATCTTCAATAATTAGTGAATACCATGCTAAAGCATCAGATTATCATCGCCATTCGGATTATTCTGAGAAACCTGAACTACTCCATTATAAACATCGGGGGACTGGCGATTGGTTTAGCTGCCTTTATTTTTATCATCATCTACATAACGGA
>CAYZVJ010000125.1:0-6886 GCA_964481765.1 uncultured Rikenellaceae bacterium
CCTATGCTTTCCCCCACTGAAGAAATGTCCTTATGGCTGTAATGTTTTTTCGTCCCGTTCGTCTTGTTATTGAGATTGGAAATGACGGAGTTAAAATCTTCCGTCGGATAAAATAAATCTAAAATCAAAAATCATGAAAAAAGTAATTGCTTATGCCGTCCTTTTTCTTTTGGGAATCGCAGTAAATGCCCAGAATGCTGCCATTGACAAATTGTTTGACAAATATGGCGAAGTGGATGGATTTACTACGGTTATTATCAAGGGTAAACTGTTTGATTTGATAGCATCCCTTGATGAGGATGAAGATGATGAAGCGTTAGAGATGATTTCAAAGTTGAGATCTATCCGTATTCTTGCCATGGACGAATGTGAAAAACCGGAAGGGATTAATTTCTACGATGAAGTGATGGAACTTCTGGATGAGTCTGATTACGAGGAGTTGATGGTTGTCAAAGAGAAAGACCAGGATGTAAAATTCCTTATCAGGGAGAAGGATGGAATTATCAGTGAATTGCTGCTGGTTGTCGGTGGTGAGGATAATGCGTTGATTAGCATTGTAGGGGAGATCGATCTGAAACAGGCGTATAAGATTTCCAAATCCATAGATGGCGATCACTTTGAGCATTTCGAGAAGCTGAAAGATGTCAAAATGTAATACCCCGGAAACAGGGTAATATAAAAGAGGGGTATTTTGTACACCCGAAAAACCGGTTAACTTTGTGGTACATCCGGTTTTGGTAACCTGACATTTTACAGATTGACCCCATGAAGGCAGAGGAATTTAAACGAGAGATTATCCCGATGCAGCGCAAACTGTATGCCTTTGCCCTTCGGGTCCTGCAAAACAGGGAAGAATCTGAGGATGTGGTACAGGAGATCTTTGTGAAACTCTGGCGGATGAGGGGAGAGCTGGGAACAATCAGGAACAGGGAAGCATTTGCCATGACAATGACCAAAAACCTGTGTATCGATAAACTGAAGAAGAAACGGATGCTCTCCCTGGATGAAGATCAGGTGCGGTTTGAGGGGACATCCGATTCCAATCCGCTGAAAGAGGTGCAATTGAATGATGCGGTTGCACTGGTCAACCAGATTGTCAATGATTTACCGGATCAGCAACGAATGATCATTCAACTCAGGGATATTGAAGGGTATACCAGTGAAGAGGTTGCAGGAATCCTCGATATTAGCCAGAATACACTGCGGGTAAATCTTTCACGAGCCCGTCAGAAAATACGCGAATACCTGGTAAAACAATACAGTGATGGAAAAGAAGAGAATAGAGAATCTTATCGAAAAGTTCTATAATGGTGAAACCAGTATTGGGGAAGAGCGATTGCTGGAAAATTACTTCAGCCAGAAGAATACTCCACCATCCCTGGAAGCGGAGCGGGATCTCTTCAGGTTCTATGCAGACTCAAGAAATGAGCATCTGCAGGACGATCGGCTTGGAGAGAAGATCATCCGGGCAATTGAATCGGAGGGAGGAGACCTGACCGGAAAAAGACGCCGGTTGATCTATGCCGTTACCAGCATCGCAGCAAGTATCCTTCTGATGATCGGATCCTATTTTATCTTGCTCAGTCCCTCCGGTCCGGGTTTGGCCCTGTCAAAGTATAAGGATACATTTGATAATCCCGAAATAGCCTACCTGGAGACGCAGAAAGCCCTCCTGTATGTCTCTGGAAAACTGAATGAAGGTACCAGGGAACTGGATAACCTGACGAAATTTGAAAAAGGAACAAAAGAGTTGGATAACCTGAACCTGATGAACAAAGGAACATCGGGGATCTATTCCATTTCCCTGTTCGGGAAAGGTGTCGGAGAGATGCATCACCTCTCCATCTTTTCGAAAACACAGGCCAGGATATCAGGTCATTAATGTAAAGAATGAGATAAACATAATACTGTAAACCATGAAAAAAATAACACTTATTTTAAGCTTTATGCTGGTGTCATTGGTAACGATGGCACAGCGGGATGCCGTCGATGTGCTGTTTGACAAATATGCCGGCAAGGATGGATTTACCACCGTGATCATCTCCAGTAAAATGTTCAGCCTTTTCCAGGATATGGAAGTGGAAGACGATGAATTCAATAAGATGATGAGCGGTCTCGAAAGTATCCGGATCCTCGCGACAGATGAAACGATGGATGACAAGACCATCAATTTCTATGATGAGGTTATGAAGGAACTGAATGAAAGCGATTATGAGGAGTTAATGGTCGTGAAGGAGAAGGACCAGGATGTGATATTTCTCATCAAGGAGCGCAATGGGAGAGTTGCAGAGCTGCTGCTTGTAGCAGGAGGTAAAGGGGGCGATAATGCACTGATCTCAATCCGTGGAGATATCGACCTGAAAACCATCTCCAAACTGGCCCGGTCCATGGATATTGAAGGCATGGACCAACTGGAGAAATTGGAGGAGAAAAAGTAATCTTTTCTACCATAATTTCATAAGGCTTTTTCGAATGCGGGAAAGCCTTTTTCTGTATTTGTCACATTGAACTACGCTGTTATGAAGAATTTTACCCTTGTTGTTCTGTTTCTTATTACCTCACTTACGCTACTCTGCTCATGCCATGACGAGCGGGGAAAAGCTGCGGAAGATGTTTTTGAACAGTATGCAGGAGAGGCGGGAGTCTATATTTTCCGGATCCCGCCCGGACTGATCGGGATATTCGTTAATGCCGGGGAAAATCCTGAATTGAAACAGTCCCTGCGCAATATGGAGATGATCAAGGTGATGATCTTTGACCAGAATAACCGGGGGAAACTGGACAAACATGAGATCCTTCAAACATTTAATGAAAAACTGGATGAGAACCAGTTTAACGACCTGCTCCTTGCCAGTGAAGGAGAACAGGTAATCCGGATCAAATACCGGGAGGATGAGGAGGGTGTCGTACGGGAAATGATGATCCTGATTACCGAAGAGGAGACATTCCTCGGGTTGAGCATGGTGGGGGAGATCAATCTGGATCAGCTGACACACGTAGCCCGATCACTTGAAATTGAGAATTTCAAGTAGGTTATAAGTTAAATGTTATCTGTTAATGGTTAAATGTCATAATTCGGTTATCTGCATAAAAAGTGACGAGTAACGAGTGACGTGTGACGAGATCAGAAAGAAAAAGATTATTGATTAATAATTCGAAATTCGAAATTACTAGCCATGCTTTCAGGATATCTCATGAGACCGCTGCGCTCAGTTTGCAATCCATAATCCATAATCTTAATCCTTAGCCTCAGCCTCAGCCTTAGTCTTTTTTGAACAACTCAATCACTGTAATTTCCGGAGGCATTCCAATTCTTCCCGGGTATCCGATATACCCGAACCCGCGATTCACGTATAGGTATTGCCCATCCTCCTCATAGAGCCCTCCCCAGCGGGGATATTTCATTTGGATTGGACTCCAGTTGATCGTTGCTGTCTGGATCCCGAACTGCATGCCGTGGGTGTGCCCTGAAAGGGTAAGCTGGATGTCCGTTTGTCCCATGACTTCAGCATCCCAGTGGGAAGGATCGTGCGACAAGAGGAGCTTAAATGGTATTCCGTCCGCACCCTGGCGGGCAAGGGATAAATCGCCATACTGGGCAAATGGAGGCTTTCCCCAGTTTTCAACACCAATAACGGCAAGTTTATCTTCTCCTCCTGAGACGATATCCGACTGATTCAGTAGCAGATGAAATCCCAGTTCATGGTGAGCCTCTTTGATCTTATCCAGGTTCTTCTTTTTTGCTGCTTCCGATTTCCAGTAATGGTAATCACCATAATCATGATTCCCCAGAATGGAGTACTTACCCAGTTTTGCTTTCAGTTTTCCGAGTATATCCATCCACCCATCCAGCTCTTCAGCAAAATCGTTCACGAGGTCACCGGTAAAAAACAGGAGGTCCGGCTCCTGGGCATTTACCAGGTCCATTCCGGCTTCCACTTTTTCCCATGAACCGTAAAGCCCTCCAATATGAAGATCGGATATCTGTACAATCCGCATTCCATGAAACGACTCCGGAAGATCCGGAAACCAGAGTTTCTCCCTGTAAACCCTGAAGTTAAACCTGCCGTGAACAATCCCGAAAAGGAACGTGCCGAAGGGCAATGCTGAGAGTATTATCCCCGCCCTGGAGAGGAATACCGAACGGCTGATCTTCTCAGAACACCTGTGAACCGGTGGAGAAATCCTTCCCAGCGTCTTCCGGACCAGAAAACTGAACAGGCGGACCAGGTCTTCAGCAAAATGAAAACCAATAAATACCAATTTAGGAAGGTATACCGTAAGCATGATCCCGGCAAGGAGAAAGATGTTTTTCTGTGCTTTACCGCTTCGTGCTTCACCTTCGTGCAGGAAGGCGATCAGTATCCCTGCAAGAAAAAGGAAACTGATAAACCAGTATACAATATAGAGGATCTTTCCGGAAGGTTTTCCCGAAATTCCCCGGGTTAGCCTTGCCAATCCTTTGAAGGTGTAGACATCAATCAGAAGAAGAGCAATGATGATGATGAACATGATGTACCGTTTATTGCCACTGCAGATTCAGGGGTTGAATTTGGGAATTTTTTCAGGTTTTACAAAAGGAGAAATACAAAACCGCTACCATCAGATTCCTTTTTTAATTTACACCATTTTTTTACCTTTAACATCATTATTGGTGTAAACCCTGTGACATGATTCTTGCGGTGAATTGGGAAATAGTATTCACCACCCTGACGGTTATACTGGTACTGCTTTATACCGGCACCATTATCTTTACCGTTTTTTTTGTGATTCTTGAAAACAGGGATCCGGTCCGAACCATCTCATGGGCACTCTTCATTTTCCTGATCCCGGTCATCGGTATCATCAGCTATATCGTCTTTGGCCAGAATTTCAGAAAGCAGAAGATCTTTTCGAGAAAAGGATTGAAAGACCTGGAACGGATAAGCAGCATGAGCCAGACCCAGGTTCTCAACCTGCCGAAAAAAAAGTTCCTGGATGACGAAAAAATCCGCAGAAAGAAAAACATCATAACCCTCCTGTTGAATAACAGTAAAGCACTGCTCACGGAAAGAAACCGGGTTGAAGTGTTTAATAATGGTGCTGATACATTCCAGTCTATTCTCCGGGAGCTGGATAAAGCAACGGACCATATTCACATGGAGTTTTACCGCTGGGAGTCTGATAACATCGGTAATGAGATCAAAGAGATCCTGATCAGAAAAGCAAGAGAAGGAGTGAAGATCAGGATTATTTATGACGACGTTGGAAGCTGGAAAATCGGCAAGGAATATATTGCCTCCCTGGAAGCAGAAGGCGTCGAGATCTTTGTCTTTATGCCCGTACGGTTTCCCTTTTTTACCAGCAAGGTGAATTTCAGGAACCACCGGAAGATCATTGTTATCGATGGTAAGGTGGGTTACGTTGGCGGAATGAATATCGCCGACAAATACATTCACGGGACCCAGAAATTTAGAGCATGGAGGGATACCCATCTCAGGCTCGAAGGCGAAGCAGTGCATTCGCTACAGATCATCTTTAACGTCGACTGGTACTTTGTTTCAAATGAGATCATCACCAATCCTCTCCGCTATTTCCCGAAACATGTCGTCGATGATAAGGTCCTGATCCAGATTACATCCAGTGGCCCCGATTCCGACTGGTCCAGTATCATGCAGGCATTCTTCACAGCGATCACCAGTGCTGAAAAGACCATCTATATCACCACACCCTACTTCTCTCCCAATGAGAGCATTTTAACTGCACTTAAAACGGGTGCCCTGAGTGGAGTGGATGTACGGTTGATCCTTCCTGCAAAATCCGATTCAACCATTGCATACTGGAATTCCTTTTCCTACGTCAATGAACTGCTCGAGGCAGGAATTAAAGTATACCTCTTTGAAGATGGCTTTAACCATGCTAAACTACTCATGGTTGACAGTATCTTTTCATCGGTGGGAACTGCCAATATTGATTACCGCAGTTTCGACCTCAATTTTGAGACCAATGCATTGATCTATAACGAAGAGATTACTAAGAAATTGGAAGAGAGTTTCTTCGATGATCTGTTACGTAGCAGGCAGATCCACCTTGACCAGTGGAAACTCCGACCAAAAAAACAAAAACTATACGAATCATTAGCCAGGGTCCTGGGTCCTCTTTACTGATCCTGAATCCAAATCAGCAATCCCTGATCTATCCAATCCATGCCGAAACAGAAAGAACAATTGATCGAAGGAAGAAGATACCCGTTTATCGTGATGAAAACCTTGCTTATGCGCGGAGATGACCGGAAGTTTCTCGTCCTGGAAGATCCGTTTCATAACCGGCACCTGCTGCCTGCAGATCCGTATGAAAACTATAACCTGAAACCCGGGAAAAAAATTCTTTGCCACATCGATAAAATTAATTGTGATGGAAAAATCTTTATCGAACCGGAACATCCCTGCTATGCGGTGGGCAAAACATACGATTTCGAGTTTATCCGTTATGAAAAAAGAATAAACCAGATTGGAGCATCAGAAGATGTGGCAATAGTAAAAGACGTTCTGGGAAATGAATTGGTTGCCCCGATAAATGAACCCGGTAATAACCTGAAGAAATCGATGACGATACCCTGCAGAGTAAAAGCTATACGAAAGGGAATGCTCCACCTTTCTCTCATCAAAAGAGGCCGGTTTGTGGAACACCTTAAAGTGGGAAAATCCTATCCGTTTACCGTTATAAAAGTGGCCAGGGGAGTGGATAACCATGATTATTTCGTTCTTGAGGATCTCTTTGGACAACCTCATCTGCTACGGCAAAGCTACTACTCCCATTACCCGATATCTGTCGGCAGGAAAATTCATGGAACAGTGGTTAAATTCAGATCCGACGGACGATTCCTGATTGAACCCGATCATCCCCA
>CAYZVJ010000126.1:0-6705 GCA_964481765.1 uncultured Rikenellaceae bacterium
CAACAAACTAATGTCACGCATGCCCATCTTTAACCGCCGGAGCTTTAATTCCATCACCATGCGATAATGAAATATTATGGGGTATTAATTCCGATTTCTCGGAGCTATGCCCCAGTTAAAGGCAGGTTGCATACGCGTTACTCACCCGTGCGCCGGTCGTGTGTCAAGCAAGCTTGACCTTACCCCTCGACTTGCATGTGTTAGGCCTACCGCTAGCGTTCATCCTGAGCCAGGATCAAACTCTTCATTGTAAAAAGAATTTAAATGTCACTCAAGATTCATATCTCAATCCGAAAAAAAACGGATCCGCTTCAAACCTTTTTAAAACCTCTTCAATTTTTTCAAAGAACTATTTTTCACTATTTTCAGGATTGCAAAGGTAAGTCGGATTATGATACTTTGCAACTTTTCCCTAATATTTTTGTCCTATCATCGCTTAGAAAGCGGCTGCAAATATACATACAAATAATTCACATCTCCAAACTTTTGAATATTCTTTTTTCTTCCCCCATTTATTCCGGGTCGACATCCCCGTTCAGAAAACAGTATCTCATTGATAAAGAGCATTTTGAAATAGCGGAACCTCATTATAGAAACCCATTATGTAAGGTCGTTTCTGGTCCCTTCATGGTTAGATATGACAGAAAAGTGTATCTTCGTTGATTGAATTAACAGCCGCGCCCGTGAGTGAGAATATTGTGATCATTCCTACTTACAATGAAAAGGAAAATATCAAGGATATCATCCAGGCTATTCTTTCCCTTTCCCATCCCTTCGATATTCTCATTGTGGATGATCATTCCCCGGACGGCACAGCCGATATCGTAAAATCATTACAACGGGAGCATTCATCGGTACACCTCATTGAACGAAAAGGGAAACTGGGTTTGGGGACGGCATACATTACCGGTTTCAAATGGTCACTTGAACACCACTACGATTATATTTTCGAAATGGATGCTGATTTTTCGCACGATCCGAAGGATCTTATCAGGCTCCATGATGCATGCAAAAATCAGGGGGCTGATCTGGCAATTGGATCCCGGTACAAATCCGGAGTAAATGTAGTAAACTGGCCCCTGGGCCGGGTGATCATGTCCTATGCAGCCTCCATCTATGTTCGTTTTATCACGGGGATGAAAATCAAAGATACTACAGCCGGTTTCAAATGTTACAGAAAAAAGGTGCTCGAAACGATTGATCTTGATAATATTAAATCAAAAGGATATGCTTTTCAGATCGAAATGAAGTTTACAGCCTGGATGTTTCGTTTCCATATTGTGGAGATACCCATTGTCTTTACCGACAGGAAACGGGGTTCATCAAAAATGAGTGGAGGAATATTTAACGAAGCCCTCTGGGGTGTGATCAAGATGAAGTGGCATAGTTTTTTCACCCGGTACGACAGACCAACATAATACTATGGAAACCATTCTGATCAAAGATGCTACCCTCGTGAATGAAGGGAGGAAATTCAAAGGAAGCCTCCTCATCAGAGATCAAAAAATAGATACGGTTTATGAGGGTAAAGTAGATGAACAACAGATTCAGCCTTCAAGAAGCATCGATGGAAACGGATTAATACTTATTCCGGGAATTATTGATGATCAGGTCCATTTCAGGGATCCGGGGCTAACTCATAAGGGTGATTTCCGGTCGGAGACACGAGCGGCCCTTGCCGGGGGAGTTACCTCTGTAATGGATATGCCAAACACGATTCCCCAAACGATCACAAGAGAAGCATTATCTGAGAAATTTTCAATGGTTTCATCCAAATCGTTATGCAACTATTCTTTATACATGGGAGCGACCAATGACAATCTGGAGGAACTCATTGGAATTGATCCGGCAGGAGTATGTGGAATTAAGGTTTTTATGGGTAGTTCAACCGGGAATATGCTCGTTGACAGAGAAGAATCACTGAATGACATTTTTTGTCATGCTCCCTGCCTGGTTGCCGTACATTGTGAAGATGAATCGACCATCCGGAATAACAGTGAACGATACCGGGAACGGTACGGGGAGGATGTACCCATAAAATATCATCCTCAAATCCGTAGCGAGGAAGCATGTTATTTATCCACTTCGTTAGCGATCCGGTTAGCAAAGAAGTACAACACACGGCTTCATGTCCTGCATCTCTCAACTGCCAGGGAACTTGAATTGTTTGAAAACAATCTGCATCATTCTCAAAAACGGATAACTTCGGAGGTCTGTATACATCATTTGTGGTTTGATCACAATGATTATGACACCCGCGGTACTTTCATAAAATGGAATCCTGCTATTAAGACAAGTCAAGACAGGCATGCTTTGTTCGAAGGAGTGCTTACTAATACCATTGATATCATTGCCACCGATCATGCTCCACATACCATTGAGGAGAAACAAAATCCTTACTTTCAGGCGCCATCCGGTGGGCCTATGGTACAACATTCATTGTTGGCAATGCTTGAGTTCCATCACCGGAATAAAATCGGCATTGAAAAGATAGTGGAAAAAATGTGTCATATACCGGCAGATATTTTTCAGGTGAAAAACCGGGGATATCTTCGTGAAGGGTACTGGGCTGACCTTTGCCTTATTGACCTGAATTCTTCATGGCAGGTCAGTAAGGATAACATCCTGTACAAATGCGGATGGTCTCCATTCGAAAATTCTTCCTTCCATTCCAGGATAACACACACCTTTGTAAATGGGCATCTTGCATACGATAATGGATACCTGGATGAATCAAGAACAGGAATGATGCTTGAATTTGACCGATAGCGATTCATCAGGTGTTTATATTTTCAATGATCACCATGAACCATGATCCATTTCCGCCATTCTTGTCCGGAATTCGGGTAAAGATGTGCAACCATTTTGAGCAAATAGCGTATCCTAAACAATGATGTGAGTAAAATCATGCGGATGTATTATCTTCATCCAGGCTGGTTGATCAATTCTAGCATTCTGTGAGACACCTTGTATACATATTGCTCATTATTTCTCTTTTCCATGTCCAAAGTTCCGGGCAGGGTAGTTGTGATTTGCCATCTGTGATATCATCCGATCTGGATTTGACTGATACCTGCATATACACAGCACCCGGAACGGTAACAATAAATGCGGAAGTCACTTTGACGATTAATGCCGGGGTGGTTGTTTTAATACCCCAGGGTGCAAACATTCAGGTAAATGGGAACCTTATTGTCAACGGGACTGAAGCTGATCCGGTTTTTCTTCAGAATCTCAACTCACAAGAGAAATGGGGGTTAATTTCCGGAAACAGTGGCACTATCAATCTGAACCATGTCAATTTTGTCAATGCAACCGCTGCCATATCAGCGAATTACGGTACTATAATCCTCAGAAACTGTTACATGAATGATATGGCTTCCGGTGATGCCATTGCAATTCACTATGCTTCTGATGTGATCCTGGAAAATAATGAGATTAAAGGGGTTCCCGGTTCAGGGAAAATTGATGCCGTGGACTGTGATGGGATAGTGAACGGATCTTTTCATGGAAATCAGATATCTGATTTCCCGGATGATGCCATTGATATAGGAACGGGATCCGTCGATGTTCAGGTAACCGGCAATTATTTGCACCATTGTGGCAGTTTTGGTGTTTCGATCGGGGAATCTTCGGAAGCAACCATCAGGCAGAATGTTATAACCCATTGCCAGGATGGTGGGATCCAGAGTCACACTGGAGCAAGTGTTCTGGTTGACAGGAACACATTATTCGGGAATGGCAATGCGATTGAATGCCATCATGGAACAACAAACAGTGCAGGCTCTGCCATTGTTCGCAATTGCATTTTTGCCAACACACGGTATACCGAGTCTGATATTCAGGATGGTTCTGTGCTTCAAATTACCTACACGTTATCAAACAAGGAATTATTGACGGGCGTAGGGAATATCCCGGGCGAACCCTATTTTATTGACACGTTAACCGGCAATTTTCACCTTCATATTTATTCACCGGCAATCAATTCAGGGGATCCTGATAATGACGGTGATGGTATTTCCTTCGAGACCGATCCCGATGACCAGGATCCCGACGGTACACGAATAGATCTGGGTGCTGAGTATTATCATCACCATCCCGATTTAGCCTACTGGACCCTGAGAATCAATGAATTCTCAGCCATAAACACCAGTTACACATGTCAGGAAACGGGGCTTACATCGGATTGGATAGAGATTTATAATTACGGAACGAATGCTCTTGATCTTCAGGGTTTGAATATAACCGATGACTTAACTGTTCCCAATAAATGGCAAATACCTGCAAGCCTCATACTGGAGCCTGACAGCTTTATCATCCTATGGGCCGATGGTCTTCCCGAGGTTGGGCCTGACCACCTGGATTTCAAATTATCGGGTGAGGGTGAGCATATCGGTATTTACACCCCGGTTTCTCTTCAACACATTGATTCTTATATTTTTAGCGGACAGCTGGAAAATATTTCCATGGGAAGGGATCCGGATGAAAGTTCGAATTGGGTCTATTTCACAACCCCAACACCCGATTCAGCAAATGCAGGGCCAGTCTTTTGGGGGATTACCCCACCACCCCTGTTTTCGGTATCCGGAGGATTTTATGAAAATCCCTTTGCAGTTTCGTTAGCAGCTGCTGATCCGGCTGATGAAATTTATTATACCGTTGATAAACATGATCCTACCATACTTTCCACACTCTATTCAGGAGAAATCCAGGTTACTCAGACCACGATAATCAGGGCAATTGCCGTGCGGGAAAATCATCTTCCCAGCAGACCTATCAGCCACATCTATTTTCTGAACGAAAGTTATCACCTGCCGGTTCTTTCTATCCTGACTGATCCAGACAACCTTTTTGGAGAAAGTGGCATTTACAGTCATCCCTGGTCAACGGGAGATGAGTGGGAAAAATTTGTTCAAAACCAATATTTCAAAGACCATCATTTAACGTTTTCTGTGAACTCCGGTTTACGGATCCAGGGAGGAAATTCCCTGAACATGCCCAAAAAATCGTTCCGCGAATTTTACGAATCAGAATATGGAAGTGCAAGGCTGAACTATCCGTTGTTTCCTAATACATCCATTACAAGTTTTAAAAACATCGTTCTCAGGTCTGGTTATGATGATGACATCACCACCGGTACAGGAACACTTTTACGGGATCCTCTGTCGGCAGAATTCTATAAAAAATCCGGAGCACTTGCCACAGCAAGCGATTGGGCAGTATTGTTCCTGAATGATGAATACTGGGGGATTTACAATCTCAGGGAGAGTATTAATGAATATTTCATAGAAGACCATACAGGATACAGTGACTTTGATTTGGTGCGCTACCAGAAATCGGGATGTGAGTTGAAGTATGGGACTCTGGAGGATTGGAACACGCTCGTTCAATTCATACAGACCTCGAATTTCTCCGATCAGGAAAATTACCTGGCAGTTTGTGACATGATGGATATGCCGAATTTCATCAATCTCCTGGCTTTTATACATGCCAGTCAATTCAGAAGCTGGACGTGGGGTTCATTTGCTTATAAATCAAAATTGACCGGATCGAAATGGAGGTGGACGATCTGGGATACCGACCGGGCATATTCGCTACTAAGCTGGAACGGATTTACTGAGTACCAATACACAAGTAGTGAAAAATGGGCTAATTTCATGCCTCTGGCATTTCTTGTCAACCCGGGTTTCAGACAGGATTTGACCAACCGGACCTGTGATCTGTTAAATACGATTTTCCACCCACAAAATTCGGTAGCTACATTTGATTCACTTGTCACTATAATTGATCCTGAAATGCCCAATGAGATTGGACGCTGGAATCCATCCCTGTCCAATTGGGATTACAGGAAAGAGTTGATTCGCAATTTCCTCAGAGACAGGCCCCAGGTAGTTCGGGACCAGATGAGGAATTATTTTAGCTTATCGGGACAATATACGATCAGCCTCAATGTATCCGGTATGGGGTACATTGAAATCAACACCATTACGATCAGGACATTTCCCTGGGAAGGTATATATATGAATGGCATACCGATCGAACTGAAAGCCATACCATCTCCCGGGTATAACTTTTCCGGTTGGGATCAACCCTCACTGCCTGATACCTTTTATGTGGAAATTACCCCATCATCGGATCTTTCGATAGTGGCGTTTTTTGAGATCGATACGACTTCCATGGATGAATTACCGGTTGTCATTAATGAAATCATGTATAATTCATCTCCTCTGTATGATAGTGAAGACTGGGTTGAGCTGTACAATCCAAATGCTGTTTCAATCGATCTCAACGGATGGGTGTTTAAAGATGGGAATGACAATCACCAGTTTATTATCCCTGAGGGTAGTGTCATTACGGCTTATGGCTACCTGGTGTTAACCCGGAACCAGTTGAAATTCAATCAGGTTTTTCCCTCCGTTACAAACGTAACTGGTGATTTTGGAATTGGAGCAGGCGGATTTGGTCTAAGTAGTGAGGGAGAAGTATTGCGTTTATTCAATCCCGGTGGTAATTTGGTTGACCTGGTCAATTATGGGGTCATCAGTCCCTGGCCAGTTAATGCCAATGGTACCGGTCCCAGTATTCAACTCATCGATCCCGGATCAGACAATAACATAGGATCGAACTGGGTCTCTTCTCCGGTCGATCTGTTCACACCGGGAATGCCCAATTCAACATCAGCCATTACCGACAATAACAGCTATG
>CAYZVJ010000127.1:0-6673 GCA_964481765.1 uncultured Rikenellaceae bacterium
CTGGTTGTAATGCTGGAAAGCGTTCCAAGGTATGAATCCCGGTTTGGTGATCTTCTGAGGGGAATTGAATGGGTGGTAACAATTGTATTTACGCTTGAATACATCCTTCGGATCATGGTAGTGAAAAAGCCCTTATCCTATATTTTCAGCTTTTATGGAATTATCGATCTGCTATCCGTTCTTCCTACCTACCTGGCTATATTCTTCGTTAGTACACGCAGTCTTGTTGTCATCAGGGCATTGCGGTTATTGAGGATCTTCAGGATCCTGAAATTAACAAGGTATACTACCGAGGGAACGATTATCATCAGGGCGTTAAGGGCAAGCCGGGAAAAAATCAGTGTGTTTATTTTTGCAGTCTTTACACTGGTCATTATCATCGGAACCATTATGTACCTGATTGAAGGTGCAGCAAATGGGTTTACCAGTATACCCAAAGGGATCTACTGGGCTATCGTCACCCTGACAACTGTTGGTTATGGAGACATTGCACCCATGACTAACCTGGGACAATTCATTGCCAGTTTTGTAATGATCCTCGGTTATGCTATCATTGCAGTACCTACCGGAATTGTAACTGCTGAGTTTGCCCGGGAAAAGAGGGCTGAAAAACAATCTGGAAAATGCTGTCCCAGCTGCCTGAAGGAGGGTCACGAAGAAGATGCGGTATATTGCCGGTTTTGCGGAGAGAAACTGGACTAACAAAAGATAAAATCAATACCTTTGCAAAAAAATCAGAGTATGGCCATACCAAGTTTTTTCAGAACACCTAAACCAAAACCTTTCAATTACATTCCCAGGTATTATGATGAGCAGAAGGAAAACCTGGAGGAGCGTATACGGAGTATCGAGATGGAGATGGGTGTTAAAGAGGGGGATGCATACAGGCCCACAATCCGGAAAGGCCAGATGAGCAATTATTTCAGGCGGAAACAGAAAAGGATGCAGAAACATTCCAACATACGCCTGGTAGTCATCATTCTAATCCTGTTGATCATCTCCTATTTTCTCTTTTTCTTTTAATCCACAGATTGTCGATGTCCGATATCATTCGATTATTGCCTGATTCCGTTGCCAATCAGATTGCTGCTGGTGAAGTAATACAACGACCTGCTTCCCTGGTGAAAGAACTATTGGAGAATGCTATTGATGCAGGAGGCACCGACATAAAGGTCAATATCAAGGATGCGGGCAGGTCGCTGGTGCAGGTTATTGACAACGGCTGCGGGATGTCCGAAACCGATGCAAGACTCTCTTTTGAACGACATGCAACATCCAAGATCAGTGAAGCCAAAGATCTGTTTGCCATAAGGACAATGGGCTTCAGGGGAGAGGCTCTCGCCTCCATTGCTGCCGTTTCACAGGTTGAACTAAAAACCCGCCGGTCAGAAGACGAACTGGGTACCCACATCCTCATCAACGGATCAGAAGTTGAGGAACAAAAACCCTGTAGTTGTGCTCAGGGTTCAAATTTTTCGATAAAAAACCTGTTTTATAATGTCCCGGCAAGGAGAAAATTCCTGAAAACGAATACAACAGAACTCAAGCACATCATCAATGAATTTCACCGGATTGTACTCTCACACCCGGATATTGCTTTCACCCTGCACCATAACGATACGGAAGTCTACCACCTGCATGTTGGAAACCTGAGGCAACGGCTGATCCAGGTGTTCGGGAAAGGGATCAACCATTACCTGATCCCGGTTGATACAGACACATCAATCGTAAAAGTCAACGGATACCTCGGGAAACCGGAGTTTGCCAAAAAGACATTCGGAGAACAGTTTTTCTTTGTGAATAACCGGTATATGCGGCATCCCTATTTTCACAAAGCGGTAATGGAAGGGTATGGCCAGATTCTGGCACCGGAAACCATCCCCTCGTATTTCATTTTCCTGTCAGCCGATCCGGAAACGATCGATATCAATATTCACCCGACAAAAACAGAGATCAAGTTCGAGGATGAACGCTCCATCTGGCAAATACTGATTGCCTCGGTAAAAGAAGCACTGGGAAGATTCAACATCGTCCCTTCACTTGATTTTAATCAGGAAGGAAGTATTGAGATTCCCGTGGCAAAAAAGGGAGAGGAGGTTCACCCCCCAACGATCGAAATTAACACTGATTATAACCCCTTTGCAGGGGACGAGAAAACCTATCCCACGAATATCAGGAGGTCACCATTTGAGAAAGCAAACCTGACCAACTGGGAGAAACTGTATCATGGTCTTGACCAGGATGATAACACTCACCCATCAAAACAAGCCACACAGCCAACCCTTGAAACAGACCGGAAACAAGCGGGACTGAGTTTCATCCAGTTAAAGAATAAATTCATTCTTTGTCCGGTGAAATCGGGGTTAATGACCATTGACCAGAAGAGGGCACACGAACGAATTCTTTATGAAAAATACCTGCGTTCCATGGAGGGAAAATTCGGCGTTGCCCAGCAAAACCTGTTCCCTCAAACCATTCAACTAAATGCATCGGATCACGCTGTACTGCTTGATATACTGGAGGATATCTGTAGCCTCGGATTCGATATTCGTGACCTCGGGAATCATACCATCGTGGTAAATGGATACCCGTCCAATGCAGCCACCAACGACCCCGGAGAGATGATTGAACTGCTGCTGGAAGAGTATAAATCAACCGGAACAGATGTCAGAGAAGGCACGAAAGAGAAGATCTGCAGATCCCTGGCAAAAGCTTCCGCTATCCCTTATGGAAAATCATTATCCCGTGAGGAAATGCAGGATATGATCGATGCCCTGTTCGCCTGCGAGAACCCAAACTATTCTCCATCCGGGAAGCCCGTGTTGACCATCCTGGCTATTGATGAGATCGAAGATCTGCTCAAAACCTGACAAATTGTCCAATGCTGCATTTTCTTCCGGAATTTATATCTTTGGCTCGAGTATTGCAGAAATAAAAACCCGTATATCAGGTAAGCGGAAAGCGTATGAATGATTACAAACGAAGAAGATTTGGAGCAATCCCACCGGTTGTTAAAAACCTGATCATGATCAATGTGATCCTGTTCCTTGCTACCCTCGTAATGCAGGGAACATTCGGGTTTGACCTGTCACGCTACCTGGCACTATTCCACATCAAATCAGAATATTTCAGGCCCTACCAGTTCGTGACCCACATGTTCATGCACGGTGGATATATGCACATTTTCTTCAACATGTTTGCACTCTGGATGTTTGGACGGGTTCTGGAAAGTGTCTGGGGACCCAGGAGATTCTTCATCTACTACATGATTACGGGTTTGGGGGCTGCATTCGTTCATATGACGGTTCTGTACATTCAGTACAAATCGCTTGAAGCGCAGATGAGCCAGGAGCAAATAGAGATGGTTCTCTCTGAAGGGTACCGGATATTCAGCCAGAACCAAAACTTTGTCGATCCACTGATGGGGCAAATGAATATGCTGTTGAATGTAAGAACAGTGGGAGCTTCCGGAGCAGTTTTTGGAATATTGCTGGCGTTTGGTATGCTGTTCCCGAATACCCAATTGATGTTACTGTTCCCTCCAATCCCCATAAGAGCAAAATATTTTGTTCTCATTTATGGTGGCATCGAATTGTGGTTAGCCTTAACACAACCGGGCAGTAACATCGCACATTTCGCTCATTTGGGAGGTATGTTGTTCGGATTTCTGCTTATCCAGTTTTGGAAAAGAGATCGTGGAAAGTTCTATTAGCATGAGAAGATGAACCTGATTGATGAAATAAAGGCATCCTTCAAAGAAGGGAGTACACTCACAAAACTGATATACCTGAATCTTGGCGTTTTTCTTGCGGTAAAGATCGCTCAGATATTCTTTATCCTCTTTAACACGCCACAGGGTTTCGAATCATTGCTTCGCTGGTTTGCCGTTCCTGCTTCCCTCCCTGATCTGCTGAGAAAACCATGGACCCTGCTTACGTACATGTTCCTGCACGAAGGTTTCCTTCATATCCTGTTCAACATGCTCTGGTTATTCTGGTTTGGAAGGATTTTTCTGGAATACCTGGATCAGAAAAAACTGGTCAGTGTATATCTTCTGGGGGGGATTACCGGAGCTATTCTATACATCATATCGTTCAATCTGTTTCCTGTATTTAAAAGTGTGGTTGCGGAATCGGTGGCACTGGGCGCTTCTGCATCTGTTATCGCAGTAGTAATCGCTATTACTGCTTACGTTCCCAACCATACTGTTTATCTTATGTTTATTGGTCCCGTTAAAATAAAATACATCGGGATTATCATCTTTGTTGTCACATCAGTGCTTGACTTTTCCACCAATACCGGAGGAAAAATTGCACACATTGGTGGTGCTATCCTGGGATTCATTTATACCAGCCAGTTCCGTAAAGGGAACGATATCGGAAAATGGATTAACCGGTTAATCGATCAGGCTGTCACACTTCTCAAACCAAGGAAAAAAATGAAAGTGACTCATAAGAAACCCACCACCGACTATGAGTACAACAAGAAAAAGGCACAGGAACAGGAAGAGATAAACCGGATACTGGATAAGATCTCAAAGGGAGGGTATGAGAGCCTGACCAAAGATGAGAAAGAGACACTCTTCAAAGCCAGTAATAAATAGGCCCCTTTCGGGTAAATAATCCCTCTCCTACTCCAAAAAGTGCCACTTACCCTGTTAATATTACCGTTAATAAAAATTATCCCCTGTTAAATCCCTTTTCTCCCGACGTTTCGTAAATTAGTCTTGTACCATTTCGTATCATTTGAAAAAAGCAGTAAAAAAAACGTTACTCCTCCTGAATTGTATTATTGCAGGATCTCTTCTACTGGCATATCTTTCTGTATATATCAGTCCGGAGGATTTCTGGCTCCTTGCTTTTTTCGGTCTGGCTTACCCCATCCTGTTACTCCTCAATCTGTTGATGGTTATCCTGTGGATCTTTCGGAAGAATAAATTCGTTTTAATTTCTCTTTTGACCATACTTCTGGGATCAGGGCACATCCGGGATTTTATTCAAATTCCCCTTTTTGAGAAGAGATATCCTTTTGAAACCAGCAATGATACTATCCATGTAGATACACTTGTCCGGCAGCAATCCATTGCATTTCTCTCCTATAACGTGCATTTGTTTAATTTCTATCAATGGTCCGATAATCCAGATGCTGGGGAGATGATTTTCGACCTGATCGAAGATACCCATCCCGGTATTCTCTGTCTTCAGGAAATATATACACCGGTGGAGGGAGAAATTTCCTCCCTTTCCCGCAAGGATGGAACCGGAACATATTGTTATTCGCATATTGCCTATGCAATTGGCAGTAGTTTAAGCGGTAAGTATGGGATTGCAACGCTGAGTGTTTTCCCGATTATCAACAGGGGTGAACTCAGGTTTCCCGGCACACACAACCTGGCGATCTTCACCGACCTGAAAATTCACAATGATACCATTCGGATATACAATACCCATTTACAGTCCATCCGATTGCGCAAGAGAGAGTATGACCTGATGAAGATGCTAAATTCGGGGGAAGACGAGACAATGAATGAAATCAAAGACATTTCCTCCCGGTTGATATATGCTTTCCGCAAAAGGGCTCACCAGGCCGAAATCCTGTCCGGTCACATCCGTGAATCGCCCTGGCCGGTTATTGTATGTGGTGATTTCAATGATACACCGGTTTCCTATACCTACCATAAGATCAAGGGAGATCTGGTGGATGCATTCATTGAATCGGGATTGGGCATTGGTAATACGTATTCCGGAATGTTCCCCTCTTACCGGATTGATTACATTTTACACAGTCGAAATCTGCAATCCGGAGGGTTTGAAGCGGTACGTGTTGATTATTCGGACCACTTTCCGGTAAGTTGCAGGTTTGGCATTTAAAAAGGCAGGTGGTCAAGGTCTACGTTCCCACCAGTGAGCATTATTCCCAACCGTTTATTTTTAAACCGTTCTCTATTGCCCAACACGATGGCAAGTGCGACTGCCGAGGATGGCTCAATAATGATCTTCATGCGTTCCCAGATCATTCTCATCGCTTCAATGATCTGATCCTCAGAGGCAGTGATGATATCATGAACCTTCTCACGGATTATCCCGAAGGTTAAGGGGCTGAGTGATGTGAGTAAGCCATCAGCAATGGTATTGGGATTGACAGAGGGATGCAGGGTTCCTGTTTTGAATGACCGGTATGCATCATCCGCATTTTCAGGTTCGGCTGCAATAACCTTTATCTGTGGTTTTTTCTCATGAATAACGGTAGCTGTTCCGCAGATCATTCCTCCCCCGCCGACCGGGGCAATAATATAATCAAGGTCATCCACCACCTTCAGCAACTCCAATGAAGCGGTGCCCTGACCGCTGATCACACAAACATCATTAAAGGGATGAATAAACAGAGCATCTGTTTTTTCTACCACCTGCTGTAACGTCTCTTCTCTCGATTCGAGTGTGGATTTACAATAGGTGATCTCTGCACCGTATCCTTTCACTGCCAGCTTCTTGATGTTTGGTGAGCTATCCGGCATCACAATATAAGATTTGATTCCCCTCAATTGCGCTGCCAGTGCCAGCGCAGCAGCATGGTTCCCGGATGAATGAGTGGCAACTCCACGGGCCGCTTCAGCATCAGACAGGGAGAATATTGCATTGGTTGCACCCCGAAATTTGAATGCACCTACCTTCTG
>CAYZVJ010000128.1:0-6610 GCA_964481765.1 uncultured Rikenellaceae bacterium
GTACCGGACTTTGCCGGTTTGATGGCAACAAATGGGATCAGGTCGGTCAGGAAGCCTATGTAGAGGGATATCCGATATATGCTGTTGCAATGGATGGATATGGGACCTTGTGGGTTGGATCGCACTACGGACTGGACGTCCTTGTCCAGGGTACCTGGTACTGGATCGACAGCCTGTTCGGAGATCCGATTATTGCACGAAGCCTTTACAGGGATATATTCGGAAATATGTGGATTGGTACTTATGGGAGTGAATCTACTCCCGGTGGATTGTTCGCGTCCGATGGGCAAAATTTCTACAAGTACACGGATCCGTTTGACCAGCCCGGATTTAACAACATCTATTGCATTACCGGGGACCAGCTTGGTAACATCTGGGTTGGTACCGATGCCGGCGCCGTAAAGATGACACAATCGGGTTATGAAGTACTCGATTCAGTGAACATGCTCTCCTTCAATGATGTAACCGCAATCCATGTGGATGGATGGGATGATACCTGGTTTGGTACCCTCTGGGGTGAACAGGTAGCAAGATTGCATGGAAATCAGGTGGAATTCTTCAGTCTTTATCATAATTATCCGGTTTCCGGAGTAATAAATATAACTGAGGATCAGGATCACAACATCTGGATTGGCACTTCATTCGGACTTGTTATGTACAATGGTACATTAATGGATGCCGCAGTCAAAGCAGAACTGTCAGATACACCCATTCCCTGCTCAATGACAGATCAGAAAGGCAGAGTATGGTTTGGCACAACTGACCAGGGAATTTATGTTTATATACCCAAATAAATCATTCCCTGTGAAACTTGAAATTATGTTAAGATGAAAAGGATCTATCTACTCTTCATCATAGCCGGTTTGATTTCCCCTTGCTGGGGGCAAACCGGCGGGAATACAGACATACTGACTGAACGGGTCGTGGACCGTCCGTTAACCCTTCACGCCGGGCAGCTGCAGATCAATCCCGGGTACCAGCTGTCCATCGGTAACAGGAAATTCGATGCCGATGGAGATAAAATCGATCTGGCTAAGGAGGGGACTGCCATGGTTCAGCACCTCTACAACCTTGAAATCAAGTATGGTATCCTCGAATTTATTGAGGTATCTGCTGCCCTGAACTACAGTAGCATGGGAGTAAGGGAAAAACAGGTCTGGTATTTTCATGGCTGGGAGACCCTATATACTACGCAACTTACTGAATGTAAGGGATTATCAGACTTGTTCGTTGGACTGGCTCTGCGGCTGCCTTTTGATATTGATCACTTCGGCTGGAGAGTCTCTGCCGGAGCTTCTCTCCCTGTTGCAAACTATAAACCGGAAAAACCAACACACTCGTCCATAACGGTTGTTGATTCGTTAGATGTTTTCCAGCATGTCAGGTTCCATTACAACGATAAAGCCGGTAACGGAACCATGATCTACCATTTTGGCACCACTGCACAGTTTTTTACAGACAATATGGCCATTACAGGATGGGCTGATTACTCCCTCTGCTTTAGTGAAGCTGAAAACCGCTACTGGGAGAGCCGGTTATATGAAGATGAATTTTCCTACCATTCAGTTCCCTACAAGACAAGACCCGGTAATTCCCTTTCCTATGCCCTTACCTTTGACTACCAGGCAATCGACTGGTTTGATGTTTTTGGCAGATTCAGCGGAATGATGTACCGCGGTGGATATGATGAAGAAGAAGGTATCCGGATCGGGCATCCTGAAAAAAACATAATGGTCGTTGGATTCGGTTATGAAATACAGGTTGCAAGGCACCTGCGCCTGTTTCAATCCATGGATATACCCATTTTAGGTAAGAACGAGCTGGCTCCGCTGGTAATCTATACGGGAGCAAGCTTTAACTTCCTTACACGATAAAACTCACAGCCCTGGTTATGAAAACAGTCAATAAATACAATATTTCGGGCACGATTAAAAACATTTCTGGTTCACTTGTATTGCTTCTTCTGCCCTCCCTGGTAAACGGACAGACCGAGCAACAGGTGCTGCCGTCTGAACTGAAAGAACAGACGGTCATTACAGAACCGGCAACCCTGAGGAAAGGATTCTTTCGTGCTTCTTTTTTCGGATCTTATACATTCATTGATCAGGCATTCGATGAAAATGGAGAGAAAGGCTATATCTTAAGCAGCAACGTTTGGGCAAAAAGCTGGTACTACCAAATGGCACTGGAATACGGCATAACAGACCGCTTACAGGTCATTGTAGAGCCGGAATTTATTAATAAACAATTTTTCTATACTGATGAATACCGGTTAGGAGCATACACTGAAACAGTGTATGCAAAACAGAGTGCTGTTGGTTTTGGTGATCTGGCTGTTGGCATCGATTACCAGATCCTTACGGAAACCGGAACCCGCCCCTCCCTGGTGGCAAAAACAACCTTTACCCTGCCAACCGGACAAAAAAATCCAACCGGGATCAAAAGCTGGACCGATTTTAAGCTTCCGACAGGAGCCGGCGAATTTGTCATTACACTTGACCTGAACCTTAGAAAGATCATCTATCCCTATTCATTTACCCTCTATGCAGGGTATGCTTACTTTCTTGAAGGAGAGAAAATATTTTCTGACTATTTCGAACCGGGTGACGAAGACTCTTTCAAGCAAACCTTTCGGTTTAAAAACGGTAACCGGATTGATGTTGGGGGTAGTTTTAATTTTCACCTGAATGACTGGATCGCACTCCAGAACCAGGTCTTCTTTTTTCATTGGCAGCCGAATAAGATTTATGCAGAACCTGTCTATACAGGAGATAATGCCTGGTGCCTCAACTACCAGCCTGTCCTGAATTTCCAGATCAGAAGGTTCCGGCTGTTTGAAATTGTATCCGTACCCGTTCTGGGCAAAAACTATGGTGCAGATCCATTTTATATTCTGGGTTTGCTGTATACTTTCTAATTCATTTCTGCAAGATCCGGAACCATGAGAAAACCAGGCTTCATCCGAAATTGTTATCGCATCAGATGTCACCTGATAGGAATTATTGGTATTCTTCTCTCATCCTGTACCACCCCATCCATTATTGCAACACATGAACAGCAGCAGGGTGACTATTATAACAACCTGAATCAATACAATGATGCAATCGTTCACTATGAAAAATACCTGGAGGCAAGCAAACAGCTTGGGATCTACCGGAATCTTGATATGGAAGCGGACGTTTGCCGGAAAGTTGCCCAGGCATACAGCACACAGGGTAATTTCGCAAGAGCTGTTGACTATGTGGAAGAGGCACTGGAACTGGATTCCACCCAGAACAATCCGCTGGAAATCATTGAAGATTACAGATTGTTAGGAAAAATCTACCTCTATATTGGTAATTTCAATGAAGGGATCGTATTTCTGGAAAAAGCCCTCCTGCTGAATGAGGGAATGGGAAGCAGCCTGAAGAGCATCAACCGGCTCTCAGTGGCTGATACCTACCTGTCCATGGGACAGGCATGCAATGCACTCGGACGATTCCGTGAAACGGAACAACACGCGGAGAACGCTCTTTCCATCTACAACGATCTGAACGACTGGCAGGGAATCATGGAAACGGATCTCATACTCGGGAATGCGATGATGCAGCGGGGAGAAACCAAAAAAGCAAAAACCCTGTACCGGCACTCGCTCGAGCTGGCTCAAATCAACGACCGGAATGCAGCCCGGCAACTGCAGGCTATCGGAGAATCCTTTGAAGCAGAAGGAGAATATGAACAAGCCCTGAATGCAAAGCTGGAAGCACTTCAGGATGCTGAAGAGTCAAACATCATCCCCCAGATCATATGGAGTAACATTGGCGTGGGTGATGCATACTATCGGATCGGAAACCTTGAAAAAGCAAACGATTATTTCCTGCAGTCAGCACAGATACATGAGGAAGAAATAGTCCAGGCAGAAGCACTCGGGGCATCCCTGGATATGAGGCTGGGCGATGTACAGCAGGCACAACAATACTTCGCCGGAGCCAACGCCCTGGTCGCAGCAGGACTTGCCAGCCTCCGCCTGGGCGAATCCCGGTTCCGGATGGGTGAGATCGATAGCAGCCTGGCAAGCTATCAGGAAGCGATAGACTGCTTCACACGCTCAGAAAACCGGGAGGGAACCGCAAAAGCCCACCTGAGGATCGGACACATACAACTTGAAACGAACAACCTTGTCGAGGCAAGAAGAAATCTCTCCGTGGCAGCTAACCTGACAGAGCAGGAAGAAACGAAATGGCAGATCCTTTACCAGCAGGGACGGTTATTCGAAACAGAAGAGAAAATCGATTCTGCCATTAATGCATACGAGGAAGCAATCCGGATCATCGAAAACATACGGGGCAAATTTACCATCGATGAATTCAAAAGCATCTACATCGATGATAAGATCGATGTGTACGACAGGCTTATCAACCTGCTGCTCAACCTCAACCTGAAAACGGAAGCATTTGCCTGTGCACAGAGAGCCAGGTCACGCGCATTCCTTGACCTGATCGGGAACAAAAAAATCGATGTAAAAACCAGTGCCGATCCGGAACTGGTTGAACAGGAACAGGACGTGAGGTTCCAGATCCAGCAACTTACCCGTGCACTCCTTAGAAACGAACTGAAAACAACAGGCACCGAAGCAATGAGAGGAGAAGCGAAGTTTCAAATCCAAACAGAACTTCAGGATGCCAGGGATGAGTATTCCGATATCCTGAGCCAGCTGAAGCTGAAAAACCGGGAGTACCAATCCATGGTCGTGGTTGAACCGTCCGGCCTGGAATCCGTTCAAGCCTTGCTTGATGATAAGACAGCACTGGTGGAATACTGGCTGAGCGAGCAAAATTTAATCATCTGGGTGATCACCCGAAATGAACTTCATACCATAACCACAGATGTCCCTGACAGTCGAATTCAACAATCGGTTGTGATGTGCCGCCGGTTCATCCAGCCCGGTTCCGGTGATGCATACATAAGCAGGCTGAAAACACTCTACCGGATCCTCTTCTCCCCGATCGAAGAATGGGTAAACCGGTATGAAAACCTGGGGATCATCCCGCACAGGGAACTGCATATCCTTCCCTTCCAGGCATTGATCGATAGCGAAGACCAATACCTGGTAGAGCGGTTCAATATTTTCTACGTTCCTTCAATCAGCGTCTATGAACAATGTGTACGGAAGAAAGGAGCATACAATAACCAGTTTCTGGCAATGGCGCTGGGAGATTTAGCTCTCGGGGACTTTTCGGGACTGCCGGGAACAACAAAAGAGGTGGAGGATATCTCCGTGTATTTTCCCGGGGGAACCATCCGGATTGAACAGCAGACCACTGAATCGTATTTAAAAAACAATGCATCCGGTTTTCAATACCTGCACCTTGCCACACATGGTTTGTTGAATCCCGTGAAACCCATGTATTCCTACCTGCTCTTCGCCCCAACAGATGCAGACGACGGCCAGCTGGCTGTTCATGAAGTATTCGGATTGGATCTGAATGCACAACTGGTAACCCTCAGTGCGTGCCAGACCGGGCTTGGAGAGATCAGCAGAGGAGATGAACTAATTGGTATGAGCAGGGCATTCATTTATGCCGGTACACCAGCCGTTGTTGTCAGTCTCTGGAGCGTTGCCGACAAACCTACTGCCTTGCTGATGACCCGGTTCTACCAGTACATGAAACAAAACAACCTGCAGCATGCCCTTACTCTTGCCCAACGCGATGTCCTGAAACAGTACAACAACCCCTTCTTCTGGGCACCCTTCCAGCTGATCGGGTATGGAGATTAGTTAAAAGTTATTAGTTAAAAGTTATTAGTTAACCCCTTGTGCTATTGGATTTTTAGTTTTGAATTGATATACTGTTGATTGATTACTTGTCTTTTAGCTCCAAAGATAGGAGCGTCATATTTTTAGCCCGGGGCGAAGTCCTGATAAACGTCAGGACGAAGCCCTGGGTTTAGTATTATCCACCAATAACGGGCCAACTGCAATGTTATAAGTTGACAACTTGTTACACGTCACTCGTCACTCATCACTCCTGCCTGGCCAGCAGATTTCTGGATGAGTAATTACCATTGTCCGAAGGACTCCTTCGGAGAGTTACAACTGAGTTACTATGAGTTACAATCGTATGACCGGGTGCCGAGGACCGAGTAACCAGTACTAAAAAAATCACCCTTCCATTTGCATATCAAAATATTTTATTTAACTTTGTATTTCAAAGTACTTTTAAGACATGAAAGATGGCTACAAAAAATGAACAGCTGGAAAACCTGAATGAGATCAGGTCGCTCATGGAACGCTCCACCCGGTTTATCTCGCTCAGCGGATTATCAGGCATTTTTGCCGGCATCTTTGCGCTGATCGGTGCGGTGATTGCCTGGTGGATCCTTGGATTTAAAGCACCCGGCTATCCTGAAGGCATAACATCAATCTCTGATCTTTCCTATAAGCAACTCATGTGGTACCTGTTCATGGATGCCACAATTGTATTGTTGCTGGCATTGGGCACCAGTTATTATTTCTCCCACAGAAAAGCTCAAAAGGAAGGCGTTCCTTTCTGGAGTAAATCAACAAGGCGTCTACTGGCAAACCTGTTCATCCCCCTGACCGCAGGTGGCATCTTTTGCCTGATCCTGT
>CAYZVJ010000129.1:0-3488 GCA_964481765.1 uncultured Rikenellaceae bacterium
GGTTATTTTCGGAATTTTTTGACAAATCCTTCGACTTCGGGGACGCCTCCCTGGTAGACGAGGTATCCATTATAGGGTTCGCGGCGTGTTATTTCATCGTTGATTGGAGTGAGCATGATTTTTTTGATCTCATTTGGATCTTCTGTTTGTCCGAGGGCCCATCCAAGCTTAATAAAAGCTACTTCGGGAAGCATATTACCGGCTGGTATAACACCCTTAGACATCATATCTCTTCCTGTATCGTAGACGAACATGTGCACGTATCCCCAGATGGTTTGGAGGGTCATAAACACGGAGACATTTTTTGCTGCAGCTCTTTCAAGTGCCGGATAGAGTTCTTTATTGACGTGTCCCAGGCCAGTACCAACAATAATGATTCCTTTATAGCCAGATTCTATCATATTATCCATGATATCGGGCTTCATATGGGGGTAATAGTAAAGCATGGTAACTTTCTCACTGAAGTAAGGAAGTATTTTCACCTCTCTGTCTTTACGTCGCTGGTTATATTCTTCTTTGATGTGGGTAATTTTGCCACGACGGACGGTTGCAACGGGCGTATCACCGATGGTACGGAATGTTGAGCGGTATGAGCTATGCATTTTTCTGACCCTTGTTCCCCGGTGAAGGAATCCGTACTCATCGGATGTTGGGCCGAACATACAGACCATTGTTTCTGCAATATCTCCATGCCCTGCAGCATATGCGGCATGGATCAGGTTCAGGGCAGCATCGGATGAAGGACGGTCTGACGAACGTTGTGATCCCACCAGGATTATAGGGATTGGTGAATTTTGCACCATAAATGAGAGTGCAGCAGCAGTATGATGGAGTGTATCTGTGCCATGCCCGATAATGATACCGTCGATACCGTTCTGGATCTCTTTTCCTATCCCTTTTGCCAGAGCAATATACTGGTCTGGTCCCATGTTTTCACTGAATACAGCAAACAATTTTTCGGTAGTCAGGTTGCATATATCGGCTAATTCAGGAACAGCTCCGTAAAGTTCTCCCGGGGAGAAAGCGGGGATCACGGCACCTGTCCGGTAGTCTAACCGGGAGGCAATGGTACCACCTGTTCCAAACAGTTTAACATTGGGCAGATCGGGAGAATAGGGGAACTCTTTTTCCGGGATTTTATAAATGGCTTTCTGGTAACCGGTCTCTTTCATGTCTGTAATCGTAAAAATATCGATTCCCACGTTGTATCCGGTTGGGATTTTCAGAACCAGGTGTTTATCGTCATCGTTTTCCGATCTCGGGAGTATCGTTCCGGTAAACTTACCACGTGTGGTATAGATCTCAGCCTGGCTCCACACGCGCACCGTATATTTTTTAAGAACCTCCAAGGCTCTGCCTTTATATCCCTGAAAAATGTCTTCGGCCATGATCCCGGTGTTAGGATTGAATTATTTTTTCAATTTCATTTTTCAGCTCTTTCATTGGCACATTTCCAAGAGCCAGCTTTTGAACCTGACCCATTAGCCAATTGATCGCTGCATCCTCTCTTTCTGAATACCGGATTTCCTGAAATTTCCTGTAGAGGATTTTAATGGGGGCTGTTATTTCATCCAGTGACCGTTGTTTAAAATTGATGCTTGTCAATACCGAGCTGAATAACATATCCGGATGTTCATAAATAACCGGCATCATTCTACTGGCGATTGCTGGTTCGAGTTGATTGTTGTAAATGAATTTAAACAATCCATATATTTTTTTATACGCAAAATTCTTATGTGGTTGCATTTTTCCTTCAATATTCTTGAAGGTATGTCCAAGGAAAATTCCGAGGAATCTTGGCTCGTAACCAAATTCCTGATGCATCTGTTCGATCAGGGGGACCATGTTTTTACTTAAAAGGTAAGTATAGGTATCGTCCGGTATATTCCAATTCTTCATTTGGTAAAATCTGTCGGAGATATCCAATGGGAGGTTTTTCCTCAACTTTTCAATATGGTCTTCTTCAAGTGGTATCGGAGGGGAATCGGTATCGGGGTACATCCGGTCCGGGCCAGGCAACACCCGTTCAAAGATCGTGGTTCCGTCTATCAGGGATTTCCGGGTTTCCCGGGGGACTCCTTCAAAAGCAATCTGGCATCTTTCCTCGATGGTTTCGAGTGCTGTTGGAATATCTTCTTCTGGTCCCCAGATGATCAGTTGAGCATCATCATCTTCTGAAGTAAGGAGGGTTTTAATTTTTTTCAGATCCCTGGAAGAGAGGGTGGATTCAAGTTCTTCAGAATGAGACATGTTGGGTTTCTCGATACAGGCAATCACTGCCAGCCGATCGGAAATTTCATCTGCAAATGAACTGCCTGTCTGGGTAAAATGTGATAAGATACCCTGAAATTGTGGCAGGTTAACAAGCACAACAGAGAACTCTTTTTTGATGGCATCCAGGATCAGGGGTGATTCAAATTCGGTTTCGGGATTTGAGGGTTTCAGGTGGGTGATGCTCCATGCCCCCGGATTTTTCACCCTGTTTTTCAATATTTTTCTGATATTCAGCAGGGCGTATTGACGAAACGCTTCGTTGTGGGATAATTTCGGGATCCATTTATTATGGGATACTCCTTTTATTTCGACCCGATCTCCTCCGCGGCAACTGACATTAACATCTTCCCGGCCGGTTCCTATGCCGGTTCTTACTTTGCCCGTACTACGGTTCAGGAAACGGATATATTCAGCTGCTTCCTTCAGTTCGTCCGGAGTAATCATATCGGGATAGGTGACGGTTTCGATCAGGGGCATACCCAACCGATCGGTTTTAAAGGTTCTGACATGCCCGACATCGGATATTTCGCGGCAGGAATCTTCTTCTATGCTCAACTGGAGGAGTCGTACTTTTTTATTTTTCAAATGGATTTCTCCTTCAACACCGAGGATTGCTGTGCGTTGAAATCCGGTAGGAATGCTACCATCCAGGTATTGTTTCCGGGTGATGTGAACTTCGCCCACAATATTAAATTTTGAAAGCAGGGAAAGCTCAAGGGCAATATCAAGGGCTTCTTTATTGATTGTAAAAGGAGGTGTATCGTCTACTTCATATGTACAGGCAGTTCGGTTATGAATCCGATAGACGATCTCCTTTCTGGTCTTGAATTCCATCAGGGCAGTACCATCATATTCGCCCAATTCACTTAAAGTAGGTCTCATGTGCCGGATCAGTTCGGCATTGTAATCTTCATTGTCGTGGTAGATTCCCGCGGGACAATGGCAGAACAATTTTTCACTGGTTTTCAGCTGTTGGTGGACTTCCAGTCCCGATTTGAATCCAATTCGGTCGTAATCATCAACAGTAGCTTTCTCCCGGGACACAAAGCCAATAGCTTTCTTTGTTTTCTGGTAGTTTTTCAGGGGATTGAGTCGCGTTGCCATTCCGGGAAAGTTTAAGTGCTGCAAGATAATTTTGTTTTGTCAGATTACAAAGTGAGTTATTAATCGAAGCGAATGGTTTTTACCGGCGTAATCCTCGAGATCAGGTAGGA
>CAYZVJ010000129.1:3588-6546 GCA_964481765.1 uncultured Rikenellaceae bacterium
GTTATTAATCGAAGCGAATGGTTTTTACCGGCGTAATCCTCGAGATCAGGTAGGATGGAAGCAAGAGCATGATCAGGATTAATACCATGGTCCCGGCATTAAGAATCAGGATGTTCAGGAAACTTAAATTAATTGGCACACTGGAAAGGTAATAGGTAGAAGGATCAAGTTTTAACAGTTTAAACTGATCCTGTAAGAGACACAGACCGATGCCAATGATGTTACCCCAAAATAATCCCCTTGCTATGATAAAGCCGGATTTGTAAAGAAAGATCTTTCGTAAACTCCAGTTGTGTGTACCGATGGATTTCAGTATTCCGATCATATTCGTGCGTTCCAGGATCAGGATCAATAAACCGGAGATCATATTGAATCCGGCTACCAGCAACATAAGTACAAGGATGATCCAGACGTTCAGGTCCTGCAGGTTTAACCAGTCGAATATCTGGGGGTATTTCTGAATGATGTTCCGCACCTTTAATCTTGATCCTTCTTCATCCAGTTCAAATCCCACGGTTTGTATGACGTCAAGGGTTGCCGGGATGAGTTCTCTGAAGTCGTGAATTTCAACTTCAAAACCGCTCACCTGGTCTTCATTCCAGTTATTTAATCGTTGAATATGCTTGATATCTACCAGGACAAAGATCTTATCCAGTTCTTCAAGATTTGTTTCATAAATGCCTGAGATGATAAATTTTCGGGCACGAGGTGGATCCTGGACAAAGTACATGGAGAAGGAGTCTCCGACATTCAGTTTCAGAAGGTCGGCCAGGGATTTGGATATCAAAACCTGGTTGGTACTGCCTGTATCGGTGAGATGGAAAATGGTTCCTTCAACCAGGCTGTTTTGAAAGAATGTCCAGTCAAAATCACTTCCAATTCCTTTTAAGACAACACCCTGAATCTCTGTATCTGTTTTAATGATTCCGGCTTTAATGGCAAACACCTGGATGTGCTTGATCCATGGGGATGCAATCAGTTCAGGCATGAATTTCTGATCCTTCTTAACCGGAGCGGTTTCATAAGAGATATTGGTATCGTAATTCAGGATCTGTATGTGTGACTCAAATCCCACCACCTTATTGCGAACCTCATTTTTAAAACCGGTGGTAATGGCAATGGCAACAATCATCACAGCAAGGCCAAGTGCTATTCCAATTACCGATATCGCTACAATAGGCCTGGAAATCCTGGATGTGCTGTCTTTTTCAAAGACCAGTCTTTTCGCTATAAATAGTTCGTGGTTCAACAGATTGAAGATGATTTGCACACAAAGGTAGGAAAATAAATAGACTCATTTTTTCATTTGTACTCATTCAGCTGCAAGGGATTTCCATTTTTTACTACTTTAGCAGCCGGCTAAATCATAAATAGTAATTCGATGGTATATCGTAAAATAAGGATCTTCAGCATTGTCCTGCTCCTTTTCCCTCCCCTGACTGCACTTGTTCATTCGCAGAATCCCATACGGTGTGGAGCTGAAAGAACAGAACTTTATTTACCCCTGTTAACCGGGAAGAATGTAGGTGTGGTTGCAAACCATACCTCACTGATTAACAATACCCATCTGGTTGACAGCCTGATCGATCTGGGAATTCATGTTGTCAGGATATTCTCTCCGGAACATGGTTACCGGGGAACAGCCGGTCCGGGTACAGTATTGGGAAATGGGAAGGATCAGGAAACCGGAATAGAGGTCATATCGCTTTATGGAAGCCATCGAAGACCAACAAGCGATGATTTAAAAGGGATGGATATGGTTCTTTTTGATATTCAGGATGTAGGTGTCAGGCATTATACCTACATCTCTACGATGACGTATATGATGGAAGCATGTGCAGCGGATAGTGTTCCATTCCTTATTCTTGACCGACCTAATCCGAATGGATTTTATGTTGATGGCCCTGTGAATGATCCCCAATACAGCTCTTTTATTGGATTACATGAATTACCGATTGTATACGGTATGACAATGGCTGAATATGCACAGATGGTTAATGGAGAAGGGTGGTTGAACAACGGACTCACCTGTGATCTGAATTGTATCCCATGTGAAAACTGGGATCATCGTAAATTTTATGAATTACCGGTAGCTCCATCACCAAACCTGCCCAATATGCTATCTATCTACCTCTATCCTTCACTGGTATTTTTTGAACGAACCGTAATGACAGTCGGTTGGGGAACGGACTTTCCGTTTCAGGTTTATGGTCATCCGGAATATCCGGAGTCGGGTTTCTCCTTTACGCCAGAGGACCGTCCTGAAGCAGGGAGTAACCTGAAATATGCAGGAACAACCTGCAATGGTGTCGATTTAAGGGACATGGAACTCGATTTCTTCCGGAATAACCGGGCTATCGTGTTATACTGGTTGATAGATGCTTACCAGCAACTGGGATCTGCGGAAGATTTCTTTAATGATTACTTTGATGACAGGGCAGGAACAACCCGACTACGAGAACAAATAACCGAAGGATATGATGCGATTACCATAGCAGCAAGCTGGAAAGATGAATTGAATGAATTTAAAACAATTCGGAAAAAGTACCTCCTGTACCGGGATTTTGAATGATTTTCCACAACGGAATCTTCTGGCAGAGCATGTATCCACGTATCATGACGACTCCTTGAGTGAACTCGTTGTATTCGCCATCATGCAGAATTTCTGATTCATCTCCACAAAATCTTTCGAGTTTTATTCGCTTATGATGAGTTGTTTAACGCAAAACAACTAAAAATATAGTGAAGATATTATAAGAATAGTTGCAAAACTAAAAATATAGTTTTATATTTGTTATATGAAAACACTCACAAAGGCAGAAGAACAGATCATGCATATCATCTGGGAGCTGGACAGGGTTCTGGTCAGGGATATTCTGGAGCAATTACCGGAACCCAAGCCGGCTTACAATACTGTTTCAACCGTAGTCAGGGTATTGGAGAAGAAGGGATTTGTGG
>CAYZVJ010000130.1:0-6444 GCA_964481765.1 uncultured Rikenellaceae bacterium
GGAAAACGATACCATTTGCTGGAAAAAATAATCGAGTATTATCAGATTCATGTCAGTGGCTTTGGGAAGGTGAATTCACTTCAAATTTTAAAGGAAGTCTTTCATTAATTATATTTACCTTTGAAATAAACGTCTGTTTTCATCAAGTTGCTAAGAGGCAATGCCTATTCTTCCTTCCATAATAACCCGGCTGAACAGCAAGAGGATGCAGCAGATTGATCTGTTCCGAGAATATCCTTTTGAAGTACAGCAGGATGTATTGATGAAATTACTGGATAGGGCAAAAGATACTGAGTGGGGGTTAAAACATGATTTTTCCTCAATTAACAATGTTACCGTTTTCCAGAAACGACTGCCGATCCAAAGCTATGATGATCTCAGGCCCACTATCCAGCGCTTGCGTGATGGAGAGAAAAATATCCTCTGGCCCGGTGAAATAAAGTGGTTCGCGAAATCCTCAGGAACAACAAGCGATAAAAGTAAATTCATTCCTGTTACCAGGGAGGCACTGGAGGAGTGTCACTTCAGGGGAGGAAAGGATGTGCTGGTGCTCTATTCAGCTAATTTCCCGGCCACAAAAATTTTCCAGGGAAAAGGATTAACCCTGGGAGGCAGTACACAGATCAATAACTTCAGCAACGAATCATTTTATGGGGATCTCTCTGCAATTCTCCTTGAAAATATCCCCCTCTGGGTCGATCTTATTCGAACACCCTCCAGGAAAATTGCCCTGCTTGAGGAATGGGAAAAAAAACTGGATGGAATCACAAAAGCAACTATAAAAGAGAATGTTACAAACATTGCCGGCGTCCCCTCCTGGAACCTGGTCCTTCTCAAACACATTCTTAACGTAACAGGGAAAAAGCACCTCCTTGAGATATGGCCCAATCTTGAACTGTTCACACACGGTGGGGTCAGTTTTATCCCCTACCGTGAACAGTTCAGAAAAATCATACCGTCGGATAGCATGAATTACATGGAAGTCTATAATGCCTCGGAGGGATTCTTCAGTATCCAGGATGACCCGGCAAGTGACGATATGCTTTTGATGCTCGACTCTGGTGTCTTTTATGAATTCATTCCCCTGGAAGAAATTGATACCGATAATGCCACGGTGCTTCCAATCGCAAGCATCGAAAAGAACAGGAACTATGCCATGGTGATTTCTACAAATGGTGGCTTGTGGAGGTACATGATTGGAGATACCGTTATGTTTACTTCCCTTTATCCTCACAAGATCAAAATTACCGGTCGTACCAAACATTTCATCAATGCTTTCGGAGAAGAGATTATTATCGATAATGCCACCCTGGCACTTCAAAAAGCATGCAACAAAACGGGTGCTGTAATCAATGAATATACCGCTGGCCCAATATACATGAAAGATGATCAGAATGGAAGTCACGAATGGCTTATCGAATTTGAAACACCTCCTTTGGATCTGGAGCTGTTTACCAGTGAGCTGGATCAGGCATTAATGTCCATTAACTCAGACTACGAAGCCAAACGGTATAAGGATATCACACTGACTAAGCCAGTGGTTCGTAGTATGAAACCGGGAGTATTTTACCATTGGTTCAGGAAAAACAACAAACTCGGAGGACAGAACAAAGTGCCCAGGCTTGCTAATGACCGGCGATACCTCGATGAAGTAAAAAAGATCAACGATACAATGACATTTTCATAAACCCTGTAGAATCATTGAAAATAATTCTTACATTTAATTGCCCTTTGAACCAAAATAATTATTCACCATGCACATTGCCATAGCTGGAAATATCGGATCCGGGAAGACAACGCTTACCGGCCTGTTAGCCAAACATTTTGGCTGGGAAGCACACTATGAAGATGTTGAAGACAATCCATATTTGAATGATTTCTATGAAGATATGCAGCGATGGTCTTTTAATTTACAGATCTATTTTCTGAATAGCCGTTTTAACCAGATCCTGGAAATCCGAAAAAAGGGTAAAACGGTAATTCAGGACAGGACCATTTACGAGGATGCATACATTTTCGCACCGAACCTTCACTCCATGGGACTGATGTCAACGCGGGATTTTGAAAATTATTTCACCCTGTTTAACCTGATGAGTTCCCTGATCCAGCCTCCCGATCTGCTGCTCTACCTTCGTGCAACGGTCCCAACACTCGTAAACCAGATACAGAAACGGGGAAGGAAATATGAAGCGACCATACGGCTCGACTACCTGAAGAGGCTGAATGAACGGTACGAAGCCTGGATCGAAACATACAGTCTTGGCAAACTACTGATCATTGAAGCGGATGATCATAACTTCCCGGACAATACAGAAGATCTGAGTAAGGTAATTGATAAAATCAATGCTGAGATTCACGGCTTGTTTTAACGGTTACCTAAAGGGATCTCTTTACTCTCTCTACTCCCAGGATAACTGATTCCGGATGATACCCCATTGGGTGTCTTCCATCCTTGCACCGATCACTTCAATCACTTTCCCTGCTAACAGGGCGCCGACTTCTCCACACCGTTCTAAAGAAAATCCATTGACCAGTCCGTACAGGAAACCCGAAGCATAAAGATCTCCTGCACCGGTTGTATCCATGCTATCAACCTCAACGATGCCAACCTTATGAACTTCGCTCCCCCGCTTTATGAAAGAACCGGTTCTGCCGGTTTTAACAACCGCTATTTCACACATTCCGGCCATGTCGATCAATGCTTCTTCCGGTGGCTTCCCGGTAAAACTTCTTGCCTCCTCCTCATTCGCAAAGATGATATCGACATATTCCTGAGCCATCTCCTTCAGGAAATCAAGGTTCTCTTCAACAACATTATAGCTTGCCATATCGAGGGCAATGTACAGTTTTTCCTTCTTTGCCAGTTGAAATGCCTTTCGCACCAAATCATGGCTCTGAACCAGGTATCCTTCCATATAGAACATGGTAAATCCCCGGAAGAGTTCTTCTGTAATCTGATCGGGAGCCAGTTCAACAGCTGCTCCCAGATAGGTTGCAAAAGTCCGTTCTGAATCCAGGGATATGAGTGAAATCGCCCTTCCCGTTTCTGATTGGCTGGTGAACAATATCGGCTCAATGTGATGACTTTCCATGTCGTTCCGGAAAAGGTCTCCCCAACGGTCACGCCCGATCGTACCGATAAAACCGGTGTCTATTCCTAATTTTGCCAGTCCATGTATGGTGTTTGCTGCAGATCCTCCGGATGCGATCGCAGTGTTAAGATGAGCAATTCCGGCGAGTATCTTTCTTGATCTTTCTGCATCCACCAGCTGCATGCTCCCTTTAGGTAGTGCAAACTGTTTCAGTGTTTGATCGGATTCCAGACGGACAAGGATATCAACCAGTGCATTGCCCATTCCGAGTATTTTTGTCATAATATCACAAATATATTGTTTAATTGATGAAAACCCGTTATTTTTGCGACGCTCTGAAAACAGGAACGAAATTGAACCGTTTGATTTTTTCAGGATTAGAGCATCTGACTGTATAATGATCTTTTAAATACTATAAACTATTCCTCAGTAGCTCAGTTGGTTAGAGCATCTGACTGTTAATCAGAGGGTCGTTGGTTCGAGTCCAACCTGGGGAGCGGAAGAAAGCCGGTATCATGCCGGCTTTCTTTGTTATTAGTTCAAATGATTATTTTCCTATATCTTTAAAAAAATTCAACCCAATATACTATGAAAACAATTATCAATTATTTAGTTATTCTATTAGTAATCAGTTCGTGCACTACACAGAAGAAACAAACGATTGAATATCCTGTAACAGAAAAGGGAACAGTCGTTGATACCTATTTTGGAACAGACGTCTCAGATCCATATCGCTGGTTCGAAGATGACATGTCAGACGAAACGGCAGCATGGGTGAAGAAACAAAATGAAGTAACATTTGGGTATCTGGATAAGATTCCATTCAGAAACAGTATACGTGAGAAACTTACTGAAATGTGGAATTATGAAAAATTTTCTACCCCATTCATAGAGGGGGATTATACCTATTTCTATAAGAATGACGGACTTCAAAATCAATTTGTTGTTTATCGCCAAAATGAGGATCAGGAATCAGATATCTTCCTGGATCCAAATAAATTCTCAGAAGATGGCACGACGTCCCTTTCAACACTTTCGTTTTCTAAAGATGGAAGTTTAGCTGCCTACGCAATCTCTGAAGGCGGATCCGACTGGAGAAAAATAATAGTTATGGATACTGAAACAAAAGAAATCATCGGGGATACTTTAGTGGACGTGAAATTCAGCGGAATATCCTGGAAAGGTGTGGAAGGATTTTACTACTCAAGCTATGATAAACCGGAGGGCAGCGAATTATCCGCCATGACCGACCATCACAAATTATATTTCCATCAGGTTGGGACACCCCAGAGTTCTGATAAACTTATTTTCGGTGCAGATAAGAAACGAAGGTATGTGTTTGCATCTGTAACGGAAGATCAGAAATACCTTGTAGTTTCTGCTTCCGTTTCTACAACAGGGAATGAACTGTATATTCAGGACCTGGGTGCAGATAATGGTAAACTTGTTACGATTGTCGATAATTTTGATAACGATCATTCCATCATTGATAATGACGGATCCAGGCTATTTATTCTTACCAATTTGGACGCTCCTAACCAACGCATTATAACTGTTGATGCATCGAAACCCGGCCCTGAACATTGGTTAGACTTTATACCGGAGACAGAGTATGTACTTCAACCTTCAACAGGAGCTGGATTTTTCTTTGCCAATTATATGATTGATGCAATCTCAAAGGTTAAACAATATGACCGTATGGGGACTCTATTAAGGGATATTGATCTTCCGGGTGTTGGTTCAGCTTATGGATTTAGCGGTAAAAAGAATGAGAAAGAATTATTTTTCACATTTACAAATTATATAACTCCCAGTACAATTTATAAATATGATCCGCAAACCGGTAGCAGTGAAGTGTATAAAAAGCCCGATGTAAATTTCAATGGAAATGAATATGAATCCATACAGGTATTTTATGAATCAAAAGACGGCACAAAAATTCCAATGATAATTACATTCAAAAAAGGAACAGTTATGGATGGTAAGAATCCTACCCTGTTATATGGATATGGAGGATTTAATATCAATATTACTCCTGGGTTCAGTATCACAAATGCACTATGGCTTGAGTTAGGAGGTATTTATGCTGTTCCCAATATTAGGGGTGGTGGTGAATACGGTGAAAAATGGCATCTGGCCGGAACAAAAATGAATAAACAAAATGTTTTTGACGATTTTATTGCAGCCGGGGAATACCTGATCAATAATTACTATACTTCTAGTGACTATCTGGCAATTAGTGGAGCCTCCAACGGGGGATTGCTTGTAGGTGCTGTTATGACTCAAAGACCCGATTTGATGAAAGTAGCGTTACCTGCCGTTGGGGTTCTTGATATGTTGAGATACCATACATTTACTGCTGGCGCAGGGTGGGCCTACGATTATGGAACGTCAGAAGAAAACGAGGATATGTTTAATTACCTCCTCGCCTACTCACCTGTTCATAATGTTATTGAAGGAACTGAATATCCGGCTACACTTGTAACAACAAGTGATCATGACGACAGGGTTGTACCCGCACATTCATTTAAGTTTGCTGCAGAACTGCAGGCAAAACAAGCCGGAACAGATCCTGTACTTATTAGAATTGAGACTATGGCAGGACATGGTGCAGGAACACCGGTCAGTAAACGTATTGATCAGTATGCTGATATATTTAGTTTTACACTCTATTCGATGGGATTTAAAGATATCCCGGACTAATTATACCAACGTAAACAATCTTCTGAAAAGCCGGTAATTCTGCCGGCTTTTTCTTTACTTGTAAACGATTTTTGTCATGAATCCTGTTTTGTGCAATTTTCATCCCCCTGCAGGTAGTACAAGATGATTTCTCAATATTCACCGGGTAAGACTGGGCGCAGCCGGTCAGGTGTTCCTTTCAAAGAACCTCACAGGCCGTTTAGTGAATATATTATCATCTGCAAATAATTATTTTTGCCTTATTTCGTTCATAAAATAATTGGGGGAAACCCGTTTGAAAACATCAAATTCATGAAAACAATTCATTTAATCAAAGTTGCCATAACCATCTTTGCATGCTCATTTTTTTTAGAGATACCCATTGCTATTGGTCAGACAACCATGCCTGAGGTGATGGATACAGGAAAACTGGGTGATCAGTTCAATTATATTCACGAGCGAACCAGGATATATGAGAATTACAGGGCTATTCGGGAGGATATATTCCAGAAGATAAGAGGTAATGCCATGGATTCTCTGTCGGCTGCCAAATTGAATATCGATAATTTAGACAGATTACTGCTGGCAAGTAACGCTGAAATCGATTCTCTCAATCGAGGTCTTCAAAAAACAAAAGATGAGCTTGCTCTTGCCATTAAAAATAAAAACA
>CAYZVJ010000131.1:0-1351 GCA_964481765.1 uncultured Rikenellaceae bacterium
GAGAAACTGTTCTGGTAAAAATCAATGATATTTTAACCGGAGGAATGGAACTGGAAATTGAAGCCGACCTGGTTGTGCTGGTTACCGGAATGGTACCCAGAATGGGCGATTCGATCGCTGAAATCCTGAAGGTTCCCAGGGGAAGGGATCGTTTTTTCAACGAAGTCCACCCGAAGCTCCGGCCCGTTGAAACGGTTATTGATGGAATTTTTATCGCCGGAACATGCCAGGGACCAAGGAGTATTACAGAATCAATGCAATCAGCTCTGTCCGCAGCATCAAAAGCAAACTCACTGATAAGCAAAGAAAAAATTGAACTGGAACCGATCCTTGCTATCATCGATGTAGGAATATGTGAGTGGTGTGACAAATGTGCAGCGGTTTGCCCATACGATGCAATTACAAAATCCGAAAAACAAGGGAAAGCCGTGGCTGCTGTTGATGAAGCAAAATGTAAGGGCTGTGGTATGTGCCTTCCTGTCTGCCCGGTCAATGCCATTCAACTGACCGGTTATACCGATGTTGAAATGGAAAGCATGATTGAGGCCATCGTGGAATGAATCCGGGTAATGCATAACAAACCAAACAAAGGGAAGAATAGAAATGGCTACAAAAACAATCGACATCATCAAAGAAACCAGGACGGTTTCTGAAGCACTGAAAGCAAAAAGAAAAGAGTTTGCCGATATTAAAAAACTGATCCTGAAATCCCTTGAATCGGAACCCAAAACTATTCCTCAAATTTCCGAAGAGATCAATCTCCCTTCCGATGTAGTGATGTACTACCTGATGACCCTCAGAAAATATGGTGATGTTGAAACCGGCGAGATCGATGATATGGATGAGTATTTTTACTATAAACGGAAAAGTAAGAAAAAACCTGCCGGTAGCAAATCAACTGCCGGATCCGATGCTGAATAGTATGTAAATAACCGTTCCGATCCCATCGGAAGCATTATGAGCCAGGACCGGGCCCAGTATACTTCCCGTCCTGTCAAACATTACTGCATAAAAACCCCCATTCTGCAATTGATTTCTTCCAGATGGGTAACAGGACCAGAATCAGGTCATTGGCTTTTAGCAACAATTGTGTAAGAGCAGATTGTTTCATAATAAAAATTGTGTTGACTGCTATTTTTGTGTTTGGGCCGGATTGAATGGTTGTCCATGAATTACCCTGCTTTCAATGGTTGTTAACCATTTGATAAAAAAACCCCCTTTCCTGGCTAACTGTTTTTATCTTCCCCCCTGCCTCCAGCACACTGAGGTATTTATTCACTTCATTTGCGTGCAATCCGAGGATTTTTGCCAGGTCCTCCAGGGTACAGGGTCTCCTGGAAATTGTCTCCAG
>CAYZVJ010000131.1:1451-6214 GCA_964481765.1 uncultured Rikenellaceae bacterium
ATACTCTTTCCTGAACTGTTCGAGTCCCCTGATATATTCCTCCAGGTTCAGGTCATGATGCGGTCTGTTCAGTTTCCTGAAGGCGCTTTCTGTAGCTGCATCCAATGAAGGGAGCACAACATCCGCCTTCAGTAGCTCCTTCCGGATCTGTTCTTGATGAAGCAAGGTTCCGTTGGTCAATACCGCTACAGGGATATCTGGTTTTCTCTGTTTAATAAACTTCATTACATCCCCTAACCGAACATTCAGGGTTGGTTCTCCCGATCCCGAAAAGGTGATGTAATCCGGATCCGGATTATGGGTAAAATAGTGACCCAATTCCTTGATCACCCTGTCGTAAAGAATATATTCCTTCCTGTCTAACGTAAGTTTTGTTGTAGCTCCGCATTCACAATAAACGCAATCGAGGGAACACACTTTATGCGGTACAAGGTCCACACCCAGTGATATTCCCAACCTTCGTGAAGGAACAGGTCCGAACAGGTATCTGTACATAATTATAACGATTTAAAGACCCTGGCTAATGAAAATCCGGGAGCATCTATCCGGAGGTCAAGAAAATACCCAAAAGGCGTTTGCTGAACCTCAAATCCCGAATTGGTAAGCCTTTCGTCAATGTGATTTAAAAACTCCTGTGTGAACTCCGGGGGAGCTTTGCTTTCTGAAAGGTGGGCAAATGAATGAAGGATAATCTTTTTCCCCGATTCATTTTTCCCACAGATCCATTTCAGGTTTTTTATGAGCTTCCTGGCAACCTCAGCTTCCTTTTCCTGATCCTCTTCTTCTACCTGTATAAATGCCGCCTGAATATTATCAAATTCGGCAGGCCCTGCATTTTCATCGGAAACATCAAGGGTTCTCACTGAAGGATTGTAGGCAAAATGGTTGCAATAGATCATTAACAGCTTCATTTTCTACAATTTAATTTATAAATAAAAAACAGGGACGATAAAATCGATAATGCAAATAAAGAAAAGAAGAGGTGAAAACCAAACCGTTCAATGATCCAGCCTCCCAGGATCGGAAAGAGTGCGGGTAACACATTCCCTGCCCCTGCAATACCAGTATAAAGAGCCCTGTTATCGGTTCCTGACACTTCCAGTAAAACGCCGCTGATTGAAATAGTATAGATCGAAAAGATGATTCCGCCTGTCAAAAATATGAATCCAAACGGGGGCACATCAGATGATAATAACAAAATCAGGATTAGTGCAATAACCAGCAATACATTCCCATATAACAAATACCGATACCTGTATCTTTTTGATATGAGGAAGAGAAGGAATCCTATACTTACACTTCCAATTACTTTGTACAATAGAAACAAACCGGTTTCATGACTTTGAGTATGATACAACTCTTTAGCATACAGCATGATAAAAGGCAACAAGGTGATGCTTATGCCCATGGTATTGATAAATCCCAGGAAATATCCCAACTTTCTGTTGTGTCCCAGTTCGACTTTAATCAATGAGAGGAAATGTCCGGGATTGCGAACAGCCATTCGCGAAGGAACCTGTTCCTTTAATCGCCAGAAACCCAGAGAAGCAATCAAAAGAGCCAGGAATCCAATGAAAAACATATACGCATAATTTATTGGGAAATGCTGAAGGGTGAGTACTTTTTTAGCGAACAAAGCCGACAAAAATAATATCAATCCCGTTATGACCTGTTTTACGGAGAAAAATTGTTTTCTTGAAGATGGCATAACTGATTTACCCAGAATATCGGTGTAGCTTATATTGGCAAATGCTCCACCCAATGAAAAAAAGGTGATCATAATAAATAGCATCAGGATGATCATGTCGCCCATGATCAGAGATGAAAAATAGAGCATGAAAGCTATCAGCAGCAGGGATAAGATTCTTGCATTGATGCCCAGCAATAAAAATTTTCTTTTGTATGTATAATTGCTGACAAAGGGTGCAAATATCAGCTGTGTAAAGCTTGATCCGCCAAGCATAATAGCCGTCATCAAACCAACGTGCAATCCATTGCCCCCTGCTTCAACAAGCATGGCAGGGATCACCGTATCCACATCCATAAAATTCATGGCAAGTGCAAGAAACGAAGTATGCCAGATAAATGCATAGTAATTATTGCGGGATATATCCGGTGTAAGTTTCATTTAAAATCCCTTCAGAATTTCCAGGGGTTTAAAAAAACCAAAGCCTGTTTTACAACTAATTATATGACACCCGTGTTTTCTCGTCTGCCATGGTTGGTTGCACCAATTCGTCCCATTCGGGAGCCTCCCAGGTTTTTAACTTCGTATGTGTATCCAGGTATTTTTGGGGAATGGGATGTGTTCCGACCACCACCTTCACACCATATTTTTCCTGAATGAAATCCCTGAAATGCCGGATGTACGGACAAGGGGGATAACCCACAACAAACCCGGTGGCCAGATGGATCACCTCCGCACCATTTTTTATCATCTCTTCCGGAGTATATTCAATATTCCCCCCGGGACAACCACCACACGTGGTGTATCCAACCAATTCAACCTCTTCCTCTTTGCTGTAAATATCAAAAGCACCTTCCCTGTTTTTCAATGACCGGAAACATTTGCCTCCGGCACAATCGCGGTAGCGATCGCAGATAATTATTCCAACCTTGTGTTTTTTTCTCATTTCCCATTTTTTTATGTAAATAACAATATGGTAATATTAGTATGTACTTATGAACAGATCAGAATACACTGGCTTGTTTAGTCTCTTATTACTGAATCCTTTACCAAAACCTGATTGGGCAGTCCGAGTTCCTTTTCCATCTCTTCATTGCGTTTACTTTCAACACAGTCGATTGAAGGCAAATAGGGCTTTATATCCAATACGGGTGATCCGTCAAATGCATCAATCCCTTTTATATACAGTATACCATCCCTGATGCTATCCAGCTTTACTACAGATAAACCGATGGGATTGGGACGCCTTGGGGTACGTGTCCCAAACAGCCCAAAATCATGCTCGCGGGTAGAAGCCGGAGGAGATACAAAATTTTTCCAGCCTGTCACCTTGTCGAAATGATAGATCACGATAATGTAATCAAACAGATCAAGGTATCGCAACGCCTCCCTGTATGGTTTGTATATTTCAATTTCAGCCCCGGTTTCCGGCATTAGAATACCCTGCCGGGGAGCCCCTGTTTCAGGAGTAAAAGAGCTGTGAATCACTCCTATCGGAGAATAGATAATTTCCTTCTTTTCCTGCATTTGATTATCATCAGATGTAACAAAAAACAAAACAATTATAAACACGGTCATCATTTATACCTATTTTTTAATCAGAAAACATGAATCCGTCGATTCGAAGCATAGTCAGGACAGGTTAATTCCTTTCAGCACAATAGCATCTTCCTCCACCCCGATATCCGTTGCAATCACATGGCACTTTGCCTTCAGCAGGAAAAAAACAGGCCTTGTTACACCCGAAAGCCCTTCATAATTCCCCTGTCCTTTGCTGATTACCATATCTGCACTGTTAAACCGTTTGATAAAGGCATCATTACACAACCGCAAGATAGTAGCCGGAGCGGTAGACCCAGAGGAAACTATTTCGGCAACGGTATCGAGCTTGGAGTCAACCGCATCCTGTCGTGTTACATCATTGATTACCGGAATCTCCCGAACGACATAGGTGACTGGTTTGTGCATTTCCTCAATGAGCAGTTTATCAAAAACCGACTCCCCTGCATTATCACCAAGGTAAAGTATTGATTTTGCCTTTTCCAGATAAGCGACAAACCGATCGAAATGTGAAATATCAAAATCCTGTTTTAGAATATCACGGATACCTTCTATAAGGTTATACTTCTTCCTGACACCAAGATCTATGATATTCCCGGCGATTGACATCTTAATTGCTGTAAGCAGCCTGTTTTCCGATCTGTTGACAATTTCCTTCATTTCAGGATACAAGGCCAATGCTTCATTTATATTCGATTTTTTTATCTCTTTAAAGGGATCATCAACACCGGTAATTTCCCGCACTTTCCGGTAAATAACCTCACCGGTCTCAGGGGGTGTGTTTTCCAGAGGAAATTCCTTTATCATGGAACCAATGGTGTCGAGTAGCTTTTTGATCTTTTTTTCATCCCGGGTTGCAATTCGTCCGGCACGCAAAGCCTGATCCAAAAAACAGGGTATACAATCCAGGTAAGTTTTCATTTTTCTACATGGTGTTATGGACCTGTTTTCACTTCCTGAAATAGTTATCCATTCGGTCAAATGCCTTGTTGATCATTTCTTCCGGGACACAGAAAGAGAGCCTGATGTGCTGTTCACCTGTCGGGCCAAAAGCACTGCCGGGAGTAGTGGAAACCTGTATATCTTTCAGCAAGTTTGTACTGAATTCCACTGAATTCTTTCCCCTTTCCCCCAATATTTTGGGAAACATTAAATAGGAGCCGCCCGGTTTGTTGTATGAAAAAACGGTATCCAGATGATCCAGTCGTTCACACATCAGGTTTCTCATGTTCAGATAGTGCAACCGGAAATCCCCGATACATTGTTGACTGCCCTGCAACGCAGCAATTGCAGCATATTGAGAAACCACCGGGGCACAGATAGAAAACGGGATATGTACCTTTTTTACCTGGGTGATGATCTCTTCATCAGCATGCAGGTATCCAATGCGCCAACCGGTCATGGCATAGGTTTTTGTGAAAGTATAATTGGTGATCACATGTTTTTTCATTTCCGGCATGGAGGCGATACTGAAATGCTTCTCATCATCAAAGATAAAATATTCATACGCCTCATC
>CAYZVJ010000132.1:0-6163 GCA_964481765.1 uncultured Rikenellaceae bacterium
TTCGGTTTTAGTTTTTCCAGGATATAGTCCCTGCAAGCCTCACCTTCTTCAGGCATGGCCATGATGAATGCGATATCGCATTTATCAGTATGTTCAGCAATAAAATCCACTTCTTTATTAAACTCTTCTGTTTTTGAGGTAGGGAAAGGGGAATAGAAAAAGGTCAACCCGTCTACCCTGACCAGGTATCCCAGTGAACCCATGCCGTAGATCTCATGTGCTTCCATGGTAATTATTTCCGCCCCATAGATATGATGAGTCTCACGTCCTTTGAGATAGAGGGATTTGTTTCCATGCCTCCAGCGGTCATCCTTATAGTGAAGATAGCTGATGTTTTTCAATGAATCTTCCAGGGTATGGATGAACTCACCAGGCCCGCCATGGGCATGATACGCTGAATACAACACCATAACGTTCTGATCCCACAACTCTGAAAGGGAGTAATGACCATTATCGATGGAAGGTTCATCCGGTTTTCTTCCTGACTCTTCATTGTCGAATATAAACAGGTGATTCCTGGTTTTAATCACATAACCCCGATTCTTGAGAAGCCAGATATAGGCTTCTCCTTCTTTCATTTTTTCCCTTAAATACTTAGAGTCACCAAAATTGCTTTCACCTTTTTCAACTCCAGCACCTGCCTCAATAAGAAAATCAGCAACTGTCTTGTGACCATATTTTTTGGCATAAAAAAGGGGAGTTTTCCCAAAATCATCCCTGGCATTCACATCCAGTCCGGATTGTATTAGAATTTTTGTCACATCTCCGTACCCGTTAATTGCAGCAGAGTGGAGCAAGGACTGCTTTGTATTGAGGGTTTGGATGGTTTTATCGGCTCCTTTCCCAATTAACTTATCCACCACATCGGGGAATCCCTGTTGCACAGCTATCATGAGCACGGAAGTGCCTTCATTATCTGTGGCATTGACGTCTGCCCCGTCAGCGATAAACAACATGGCCAGCTCACTGGATCGATCATTCCCGGTGGAAATGGCATAATAAAGAGGAATTATACCGCTTGAGTTTTTACTGTTTACATCCGCACCGTTTTCAATGAGCAGACGGGCCAGGTTTGGACGTCCCAGGAGGGCAGCGGTGTGCAATACCGTACCGGTGCTGTTCTGGACTGTAACAGCCGCTCCCTGTTTTAATAACAATTTTGCCACTTCGGGGTGTCCCATGTAAACAGCACGGTGCAGGGCGGTACCGAAGAATTGGCTGAAGGCATTGACATCCGCTTTATACTTTATGAGTATTTTTGCCAACTCAAGATTCCCGGTCTCCGCTGCGCTGAAAAGCGGGGTGGTTCCGTATTTGCTTTTAGCATCGACTTCCGCCCCCTTTTCCAGTAAATATGCCACTATTTCCAGATGTCCTCTTTCCGACGCAATATGAAGTGCGGTCTTCCCGCTTTCATTAGTTGCATTGACAAGTTCTTGTTTATCACTGATCAATTGTTTGATTCTTTCAAGATCTCCTTCTGCTGCGGCAGAAAAGATATCCTGAGCATTACTGTTTATCACTACCAAAAGCAAAAAAATGCTGATAATGGTAATTTTTTTCATAATAGATATTTTAAACTTAATTGTTCGTTTTTTTTCTATGACCACGCTGGTATTGTCTTTTTCAACCGTTTTATTACTGCTTCGCCACATCACTCCCATGTCGCTGTATTGGGAATACCAATCATTAGAATATCACTGATGATTAGAGTCATTCAACCTTCAGGCTCTGGGCAGGATTTGTGGTTGCTGCTCTATAAGCAATAAAACTCACTGTTAGTAAGGCAATTAATAATACGGCTACAATAACTACAATAAGGTATCCCAGATAAATAATGAATCCGAAGTCAATGTGGTACGCGAAATTCTGCATCCACAGCTTAACACCAAAAAAGAACGGGATTGCAAGTAGGGTTGAGATCATTAATAAATATATCGTTTCACGGGACAGCAGGTAAAGGACAGAGTTCACTGATGCGCCCAGGGCTTTCCTGACTCCAATTTCCCGGGTTCTCTGTTCAGCAGTAAACGAAATCAGACCCAATAATCCGAGGCAGGAGATAAAGATTGAAAGGAAGGAGAAGGCGGCTAATATCTGACCGGTTCTTTTTTCGGGGGCAAACAATTTATTGAATTCGTCATCCAGCCAGAAGTATTCGAACGGGTAATCGGAGTTAAACTCTTCCCATTTGTCCTGGATAAAGCGGACTGTTTCAGCAATGTCACCTTCCAGCAGACGGACTATAATGTAACCCTCCCAGTTACCCGGCATAAAATGGAAGATCATTGGATGAATGTTCTCGTGCATTGATTCATAATGAAAATCTTTCACAACGCCAATGATTGGCATGAACTCGTCCTGGTCGGGCGTTTCTCCGGGATTAACAAATCGGGTTGTTAACGGATCTTCAATACCAAACGTTTTTACAGCGGATTCATTGATGATCACTGCAGTTGAATCAGTAGGCATTTCCCGGCTGAAGAATCTCCCCTCAACCATTTCGAGATCGAGCGCTTCTCCCACCTCGTAACTTACAAATGCTGTCATCAGCAGAAGTATATCGCTCCTGCTCATCCCTTCAAGCCAGTGGGCATTATTCCAGAAACCGCTGGAAGGAATATGGGTTGAGTTACCCGCAGCGGCAATGTTGGAATGTTTCTCCAGCTCCTGTTTGAATGCATCAATCTGTTCCTTTAATGCATCGGATCGCCGGATGACAAGGACATTGTTTTTTTCAAAACCAAGATCTTTCTTCTGCATAAATTTCAATTGGTTGGTTACAATCAAAGTCCCAACCAGGATAGCGATGGCAACGGTAAACTGGATGACCACGAGCAGTCTTCTTAAGTATCCCTTTTTCGTCCCCTGCCCCAACTCACTTTTCAATACAAACGCCGGCCTGAATGCCGCAAGGACAAAAGCGGGATAGGCTCCTGACAGGAGTCCGACAAAGATGGCCAGGATAAGCAACAAGGGGATCAGGTAGTAACTGCTTAAAAGGTTGAATTGTAAGTCCAGCTGGATCATGTTGTTATAGGAAGGCATCACCAGGTATACTATAAGTATGGCAAAAACCAGTGCCAGGAAACTCAGGAATACCGATTCTGTAAGGAACTGTCCGATCAACAGTCGTTTTGTGGATCCCACCACTTTCCGGATTCCAACCTCCCTGGCCCTGCCCGCTGAACGTGCCGTGGCGAGATTCATGAAGTTGATGCAGGCGATAACAAGGATCAGGACAGCGATAAGGGAGAATACATACACGTAAGCCGGATTTCCGTTGGGTTCGATCTCAGCCTGCAGGTTGGAATGCAGGTGGATGTCCAGCAGCGGTTGAAGGAAATATCCAAAACTACCACCGGATTCTTCAAACTCCTCAAGGTCAATCCCAATAAACTGTTGAATAAGTGGTCCAATGTATTTGGTAACGATACCGTTGATTTTTTCTTCAAACTGAGCCGGGTTCGTACCGGGTACAAATTTCACATAGGTATACATCTGGTGGTTAAGCCAGTTATTGCCCCGGCTCACTCCATAGGTACCCAGTGAACCCAGCAGATCAAAATGGAAATGTGAATTTTCAGGTACATCCTCCAGCACTCCGGTAATGGTATAGAATGTGGTATCACTTTCAACCTGTAGCATTTTTCCAATCGGATCTTCATCACCAAAGTATTTTCTCGCAGCCTTTTCCGTCATGATGATGCTGCGCGGTTTAACCAGGGCTGTTTCGGGATTCCCTTTAAGCAGGTTGAAGCTGAAAACATCAAAGAAGGTTGAATCGGCAAATTTGAAGGTTTCCTCTGTTTCAGTGAATTTTTTTTCACCATACCGGAGCAACCATCCTCCGAGTCCGGTTACACGGGTTACGTGTTCAACTTCCGGGTATTCTGTTTGCAGTACCTGATACATTGGAGCAGCAGTTACAGCCTGATTCAGATCATTACCCAGCATTTTTCCCCGGACACCTATCCGGTAAATCCGTTCAGCACCTTCATTAAAACGATCATAGGTCAACTCATTGATCACATAAATTGAGATCAGGATGCTGCATGCAAGTCCAATGGCCAGTCCGGCAATGTTAATGAAGGTATAGCCAAACTGTTTAAACAGATTACGAAAGGCAATCTTGATGAAGTTTCTAATCATTTTTCAGTGTGTTAATTAAGTTATTCTCGTATGGTTTTATGACAAGGATCATTTTCGCTTTGTTAATTTTCAGACAGCATCAATAAAAAATCAGGAATCCCATATCCCTGCACGAATGTTGTATCCCAGGTTCCAGCTTCCCGGAAATAGTGTCCTGTTCTAAACAGGTTCTTCCGGATTTCTTCCACGGACCATTCGGGGTGAGCCTGGAGGATGCAGGCGATCCCTCCTGCGAAAAGCGGTGTGGCAATGGAAACCCCGGATGCTGTTGTATAGAGGTTATGATCGTGTCCGGCATTTCCACCCCCCTGCATACCGATCACTCCATTTCCGGTCGCAATATTCCATCCGATAGACATAACCGATGTTTCACCGTTCAGTTGGCTCTCATTATAGTGATCGTATATCACCAGGGAGGAGGTGATAACATCGGCTCCATTTGATTCGGCGAACTCCAGGGCAGTGACAAACCAGCGCTCTTCGAGTGGATACTCCTCGATCACATCTTCGGCTTTACAAAGGATGAAGGAAGCATCATAGGCTGATCCCACAAAATCGCCTGGCACATAAGCTGTAATTGTTCCAAGGACAAGCGTCCCATGGAGGTGCTGACCAATGGGATCTGTTTTTTCAGGTTTCGTATTGAGATCATCGTTTACCAGGTCCCATTGTTTCAATACGTTTACCGGTTTATCCGTATGATTAAACGCTTTGTGATCGAGGTCAAATCCGGTATCAAGGATGGCAATTACCACACCTTTCCCTGTTAATCCCTTTTCATGGACGGAATGCAGGTTTAATTGCTGTATCTGTGGGGAAGAGAGTCCGTAAAATCCAGCTTCATAGCTTTCGAAATCCCGGGGATAAGCGCCCGGATCTATGATCTCTTGAGTATATGCAGGATCGCTGTAATGATTCCTGTTTTTTATATGTTCATGGATATCCCCTACCCACTGTACACATTCCAGCGTTTTAATTTCCTGCAACTGGTCGCTGGTTGCCAGGACGGAGGTCCCATTCAACCACCGGCTCACAATTTTTATTATTGCACCGGTCTGTGAAACCTGCTCAAGGTAGGTTTCCCTGACCGGGAAATCACGATCATCAAACAACCCGGGGAAGGTTCGTTTTGTTTTTCGTCTTGCGAGAGCTTTGGGATTATAATTTCTTTCCAGGAATGCGATCATTTCTGTCCGCTGTTCATCCGTTTCAATACCTTTATTCCTGAATTCAACCCAGGCATCAAATACTTGAGTATCCTTGAGGTCGTTTTCACGATCTGATGCGGGTGAACCGCTGATACAACCCGTAAGAAACAGGGCAAAAAGAGTTATTGAAAGAAATTGCAGCATAAATCGACTTATATTTAACCGTTCGACAGATCCAGTTTCCATTCATCTTCCTCCGTCGGATGGGACAATTTTTTTCCCTTGATGGCTTTCACCCGTCTAGCAGCTTTGAGTCCGCTTGACGGATATGGTTTCACACCTAATCGGTCAGACCGAAAAAAAGCGGTCAGACCGTGCGTGTTCTCCTCTACCGTCTGACCCTTGACGGGTCAGACGGACGGGATTTCCTCCTATCGATCAGGCTCCCAATTACATCGGGGGTCATTTTTCTTCCTCTTTTTCCAGCTCTTCCAGGTACCTTCTGGCCATTGCCACATCCGGGTAGAGGTCGATCAGTTTTTTAAAATATTCGATTGCCAGCTCTTTGTTTCCCTGTTCCTTGTAAAAATTTGCAAGGCGCCAGTAAGCATTTCCGGGGCGGGGGTAGTTGGCTTCCATGTATCTCCATATCGACAGTGCTTCCTGCGTTTTGCCTCTCTCCGATAACTTATCGCTCTGAATGGTCAGCACATGCTCAGGCACATCGACATTGAAACCATACTCTGCAGATAGTTTTCCATAATAAGCGGCAATATCCTTTAATCCTTCAATCACCAGGTCCTCCGGGAAAGGATAATCAACGAACAATTTCTTTATTCCTTCCCGTAAACCAAAGGGTTGAA
>CAYZVJ010000133.1:0-6125 GCA_964481765.1 uncultured Rikenellaceae bacterium
TGTGGCAGAATTCGATTGAGTTTGGTTCCCCTCCGTGTTCACCACAAATACCGACTTTCAGATTAGGCCTTGTTTGCCTGCCCCTCTTTGTTCCCATTTCAACCAGTTGCCCGATCCCTTCCTGGTCAAGGATCTGGAACGGATCGTTTTTCAGGATCCCCTTGCTGATGTATATGGGTAGGAATGTACCGGCATCATCCCTTGAATACCCAAATCCCATCTGTGTAAGGTCGTTGGTTCCGAAGGAGAAAAATTCAGCCGATTCGGCGATTTTATCCGCTACTAATGCAGCTCTTGGTATCTCGATCATGGTTCCAACCAGGTAGTCGTGGGTGTCATTTCGCTCTTCGAACACCTTTTGAATGGTATTCCGGATGATCTTTTCCTGCATTTTCATCTCTTCCAGTGTACCGGTCAGGGGGACCATAATTTCCGGGATCGCTTTAATGCCTTTTGCTTTCAGGTTGAGGGCTGCTTCGATGATCGCTCTTGCCTGCATTTCCGTAATTTCCGGATAGGTATTCCCGAGTCGGCACCCCCGGTGACCTAACATCGGGTTAAACTCATGAAGCGATTCTACTTTTGATTGTATCTCCTCAATGCTAATTCCCATATCTTCAGCCATTTCCTGCTGATTCTCCTCTTCATGGGGAACAAATTCATGCAGGGGTGGATCAAGAAGCCGTACGGTCACCGGCAGGTCATGCATGGCTTCAAAAATTCCTTCAAAATCAGCTCTCTGTATGGGAAGGAGTTTTTCCAGTGCTTTTCTTCTTCCTTTCTCATCCTCAGCCAGGATCATTTCACGCATGGCTATTATCCGGTCGCCTTCAAAAAACATGTGTTCGGTTCTGGTAAGACCGATTCCCCGGGCTCCAAAATCCCGTGCGATCTTTGAATCTTTTGGAGTATCTGCATTGGTCCTCACATACATTCTCGTGTGCTTATCTGACAGTTCCATGAGTTCAGCAAAATCTCCACTCAATTCAGGATCGATTGTTTTTAACTTTCCTTTGTACACTTCACCGGTAGAACCATTGAGAGATATCCAGTCACCTTCTTTGAATGCCTGTCCCTTGGCAACCAGCGTACGTGTTTTATATTGAATCTTAATGTTTCCGGCTCCGGAGACACAGCATTTACCCATGCCACGGGCAACAACAGCTGCATGAGATGTCATGCCCCCCCGTGCTGTTAATATCCCTTTTGCAATATTCATTCCTTCAAGATCTTCCGGTGATGTTTCAATCCTGACCAGGATGGAAACAGGGTATTTACTTGCTTCATCAGCAAAAAAGACGATCTGTCCGGTTGCTGCTCCAGGGGAAGCCGGTAACCCTTTACCCAGAACGTTAGCCTGTTCGATTGCTTTATTATCAAATACAGGATGCAACAATTCATCCAGTTTATTGGGTTCCTGGCGGAGCAGGGCGGTTTTTTCATCGATTATCCCTTCCCGCAAAAGATCCATGGCAATCTTTACCATGGCTGCACCGGTTCGTTTACCATTCCGGGTTTGAAGGAGCCACAATTTCCCTTCCTGAATGGTGAACTCCAGGTCTTGCATATCTTTATAGTGGTTCTCCAGCTTTTGCTGTATCTCATCCAGTTCTTTATAAAGGGAGGGCATGGTCTCTTCAAGAGAAGGAAATTTTTTCGCTCTTTCCTCTTCGGAGACTCCGGCAAGTTTTGCCCACCGCAGCGACCCCTCTTTTGTAATTTGCTGGGGTGTACGGATCCCTGCTACAACATCTTCTCCCTGAGCATTGATCAGGTATTCCCCGTTAAACAGGTCTTCACCCGTTGCTGCATCGCGAGTAAACGCAACACCGGTAGCCGAGGAATCTCCCATATTACCAAACACCATTGCCTGAACATTAACTGCCGTACCCCACTCTTCGGGTATCTGGTTCATCTGACGGTAATAGATTGCCCTGTCGGTATTCCAGCTGTCAAATACAGCCATAATGGCTCCCCATAACTGTTCCCATGGGTCTACCGGAAAATCGTTCCCGGTTTTATCCTTTACAGCTCTTTTGAATTGAACAACAAGCTCCTTGAGGTCTTCAACGGTCAAATCCGTATCATTCTCAACCCCTTTCTTCTCTTTTATACTTTCCATGATTTCCTCAAAAGGGTCTATATCTTCTTTCGATGATGGCTTCATTCCCAGAACCACATCACCATACATCTGGACAAACCGTCGATAGGAATCCCAGACAAACCGGGCATTACTGGTCTTTCTTATCAAACCTTCAACGGCATCATCATTCATCCCCAGGTTCAGAACGGTGTCCATCATTCCCGGCATGGAAACCCTTGCACCCGAACGGACAGAAACAAGACAGGGATCTTCCTTGCTCCCAAAGCTTGTCCCCATTAAGTTCTCAATGTTTTTAATGGCGTCCTTAACTTTATCTTTTAACAAATCAACCACTTTCTCTTTTCCCATACTGTTGTATTCGGTACAAACATCCGTGGTAATGGTAAATCCGGGAGGGACCGGTACACCAATACGATTCATTTCAGCAAGGTTGGCTCCCTTGCCACCAAGAAGGTTCTTCATGTCGGTCCTGCCTTCAGCTTTTTTATCACCAAAAGTGTAAACTCTCTTAACTGGAGTCATAATTCAGACTATTTAATGGATACTCTGTTATTTCAGCAAAATTGAGCCAAAAGTAGTAATAATTTTTTGATTTGAATATGATTATTAATCGGTTTCACCCCGGTAATCATAGCCGATACTCTCTATCCCGGCTTTGATCCTGTTGAGGTCAATTTGCTTACCGGAAATGGAAACCTTCCCGGTGGATAAATCAACATGGACTTTTTCAATCCCTTCGATCGTTTTTATCCTGTTTTCAACATTTTGTTTGCAGTGGTTACAGGTCATTCCTTTGACTAAAATTTTCTTTGATATCATATGCTCCAAATTGGTAGTAGAATAGTTACTCCCTATCTTCCGGGTCATCCTTCTTGTTACAATTTTTTGGATATATCCATGAATGATCAGCAAAGCCAACAGGACACTGGAGCTGATTTTCAACCATTCCGGCAAAATACTATGAGTGTGTTCCATACCATGAGATGCAATATCCAGCGGTATAAACCAGGATCCGGGCAACAGGTGATTGATCAATGTTCCGAATACCAAAGCTCCGGCAATTATGGTAAAAAGGTAGGTTAACAATGATTTGAATCCCAATACTTTATTGATCAGGGTGATGGTGGCTGCATTGGTGGCTGGCCCTGCCATTAACAGAACAAGGGCAGCTCCCGGAGATAATCCCTTCATCATCAGGATGGCGGCGATGGGAACAGAGGCTGTAGCACAAACATACACTGGAATAGCAGCAACCAGAATAACCACCATGCTGAGAAAATCGTTACCAATGAAAGAGGAAAAAAAATCATCCGGAACAGCAACCGAGATGGCGGCTGCAATCAAAAGTCCGATCACCAGGTATTTGGAGATATCCTGAAGGAATTCTACAAATGCATAACGAAAAACTTCGGCGAACCTCCTGGTTGCTGAAGTGGGTCCTTTTGATGCCCCCTCAGCAAGGGACTCATCAGAAGTAACCCTCCTCCCGTTTCTCGCTACCCTGTTTGTGATAAGTCCTCCCAGGAAACCAGTGATCAGTGCTATTACCGGTCGAATCATAGCAAACGGTAATCCCAGCAACGAGTAGGTAACCAGTACCGAGTCAATACCCGTTTGTGGGGTTGAAATGAGAAACGAGACCGTTGATCCTTTTGAGGCGCCATGTTTGTAAAAGGATATACCGGTCGGGATTACGCCACACGAACAGAGGGGAAGGGGAATCCCGAGCAGGGAAGCATTGATCACTGATGAAATATTGTTGCCACCCATGTATTTTCTAACCCTCTCTTTTGGAAAAAACACATGCAGAATTCCTGCAAAGAGAAATCCCAGGATCAGGTAAGGCGACATCTCGTTGATGATGTCAACCAGATCTCCTGAAAAAGTTCCAATAATATCTATCATACCTCAATCGACCTCCGAACAAAAGTTTTTATCAAATACCAAAATTACGAAAAACCGTTTCCGGTTTGGTGTACTTATTTGAAACAAGGCAAAATATAGTCCAATGTATTTCTGTTGAATTGCCTGTTTTTAAGAGACTTAACATCCGAGGGAAGGGTATGTTTATTTAGATTGGCAAAAGATTCAGGGTTAACCTACTCTTTGCTTCAAACAAAGATACTTTCCTCTCTATGATCTGGGATGAAATTGGATAATGGTATCCCGGAGGTATTCACGGTCAAGATGGGTGTAAATCTCAGTGGTGATAATCGATTCGTGTCCAAGCATCTCCTGGACCGCTCTGAGGTCTGCTCCACCATCGATCAGGTGGGTTGCAAACGAGTGTCGAAAGGTGTGTGGGCTTATCTTTTTTTTCAGGTTGATCTTTTTTGCAAGCTCTTTGATAATGGTAAAGATCATCACCCGTGAAAGCTTTTTCCCTCTGCGGTTCAGGAATAGTATATTTTCGGCTTCTTTATGGATGACGGGTAGTCTTCTTCGATCCTGCCGATAAAGATCAATTTCTTTCAATGCTTTCTGGCTTATTGGCACGAGTCGTTCCTTGTTCCCTTTTCCAATAATTTTCAGAAAACCAAGATCAGAAAAAATGTTTGTGATCCTTAGCTCAATCAGCTCGGATACCCTGAGACCACAACTGTACAGGGTCTCCAACATGGCTTTGTTTCGCTGACCTTCCGGTTTGCTGAGATCGATCGCTGCAAGGAGCGTGTCAATCTCCTGAACGGAAAGTATATCCGGAAGTTTCCTGCCAATCCTGGGTGATTCGATAAGGGCTGTAGGATCGTGCTGGATAATATCCTCCAGCAACAGAAACCGGTAAAAACCTTTGATCCCTGAAATAACCCGTGCCTGTGTCCTCGGACTCATTCCCAGTTTGTTAATCCATTCGATAAATCCCTTAAGGTGGTTGAGTGTAACCTGCTCCGGTTCGGTCAATGTACCGGTCATCTCCAGATACCGGTCAAGCTTCTTCACATCATTGATATAGGCTTCGATGGAATTTTCTGATAACGATTTTTCCAGCCTAAGAAAAATAGTGTATTCACCGGTAAGCTTGTCCCAGGATGTGCTATTCATGTTATATAACAATGTCAGCTTGAACTATCTGTAAAGAAATTACCTTTGCATCTATTCCACAAGATAATTTAAGCGTTATGAAAATCCAAATTATTAATGGCCCCAACATGAATCTCATTGGTAAAAGAGAAACATCGTTGTACGGAGATACACCATTTGAAAGTTTTCTTAAGAAACTGAAAAAACGATATCCAAACGTGCAGATCGATTATTTTCAGTCGAACATCGAGGGTGAGATCATCGATAAGATTCAGGAAGTTGGCTTTTCCTTTGATGGAATCGTAATCAATGCCGGTGGATACACACATACTTCCGTTTCCATTGCTGATACACTCTCAGCAATAGACTCACCGGCGGTTGAGGTTCACATAACCAATATCCTGGGAAGGGATGAATACCGTCATGTCTCCTTTATAGCTAATGCCTGTAGCGGCAGTATCATGGGTTTTGGATTGGATTCTTACAGGTTGGGGATAGAAGCCATCCTAGAGATGAAGAACGAACACGAGAATGACTCCCCGGATTAAAAAAAAGAGTTTTTACTGCAATTTTGTCCGATTTTTGCAGTCAATGATTCATTGAGTGCAATAGAGTAGCAATTTTATCCAATTTCCCGGTTCAACATGATGCCTGTGACATTCATTTTGAAAATCAGTTTCTTATTGGTCTACAGTTTCTCAGGACTATTCCATCCTGTTCATGTTTCTGTTACCAGTATTGAATACGTTGAGGATCAAAAACATTTTTCTGTCTCTTTTAAAATCTTTACCGATGATTTTGAAACTATCCTTTTCAATAAATACGGCGTTGAACTGAAAATAGATGAAGATCCCAAACCGGAAGATCAGATACCCTATTTTAACCGCTACATTTCTGATTCATTTCGTTTCATGGTTAACGATGAGGGGAAAATGGATCCACAGTTTGAAAGAAAAAGAAAAAATGAGGATTCTGTCTGGTTATTTTACTCTTTTACAGG
>CAYZVJ010000134.1:0-5996 GCA_964481765.1 uncultured Rikenellaceae bacterium
CACGGACATTGAGCAGTGGATCGATTACACGTTCACACCGAAGATCCTTGATCCGAGGACAGGCTTATCCTATTGTGAGGATGGAGTGGATACAACGATACGGATATGGATTAACCCGAGACCGAAGATCGATGTAACGGCTTCAGCTGATACAATATGTAATGATGGCACCGGAACTTCCTTTAGCATTACTACACCCAATGCAACTGTAACCGGAACCTGGGTCTATGACCTGATTGTTACAACAAGTAGTATAGATGTTACCGGATATACACCTTCAGCGAACGATTTGGTAACGATGAACTTCACCGACCTGCTGGTGAATAATTCGGATACATTCCAGACAGTAACATACCGGTTTATTCCGAAAATATTGGATCCGAGAAATAGCCTTGGGTATTGTGAGGATGGAGTAGATACGACCATTACCATCTGGATCAATCCAACACCACGTGTAATTGTAGATCCCGTTGCTGATCGAATATGCAATGATAGTATTGCAATTTTAACATTAACAACACCTACACTACTGACGGATGGAATAGTTACATTTGATTATTTTGCAGTTCCATCGGGTAATCCTGGTGACATTGTTGGCTTTACTGCCCCCCAGACAGATCAAACCGATGGTCATGTTATTACAGATGTACTAACCAATAATACAGATACAGTTCAATCTGTCACTTATTTTGTAACTCCCAGATCCCTGGATACAGGTTGCCCTGATGGGGTAACAGTTCAGGTTGAGATAAAGGTTCATCCTACTGTTATTCAAAATTTTATTATCACGGATGCGATCTCCTGTTTAAATACGGATGGCACAATTGAACTGGTTTTGGGGAAAGGAATAGATCCATTTTATATTGAATGGGATGGTCCGGAAGGTTATTATAATTTAAATGAAGCGTTTATCGACAGCCTTACACCGGGAGGCTATACTGTTATGGTCCAGGACAACCTGGGGTGCACAGAGCATGCAAATGGGTTTGTATTTCCTCCCTCGGATATTCCTGGTAATGCTTATGGAGATCCAATACCACCGCTATATTTATATAATATTTCGTGCAATGGTGGTTCTGACGGAGTGATAAAATATGTTGTGGTTGATGGAGACTATCCACCATATGAATGGTGGTTATTTGATGATTCGACTGGGGATACACTCGCCACAGGTATAACAGTTAATAACGTTTTCCCTGAAGAATTTGTCGATTCACTCCCTGCAGGAGATTATGAATTTAAATTTAGAGACACACAGGGATGTACTGTTAATATCCCTGTACCTCTATACGAACCAGATCCAATTGCCATTGAACTCAGTGCATACCTCTATCCGAGTAATTTCAACATCACCTGTCGTGGATATAGCGATGGAAGCATTACTGTTGAGAATGTAACGGGCGGGAATGGTGGATATACCTATTTCTGGACTGCTTCAGGTGGCGGAATAATTTCCGGTAATCCAACCGACATGAATCAGTCGAACCTCACTGCCGGCAAGTATTATGTGACTGTAACTGATGTATTGGGTTGCACGGGAATGGACAGCATAACCCTGATTGAACCGGAAGGGATCGAGTTGGTGGACACCACATTCTCCTTATCGAACGATGGTAATTATAACCTGAATTGTCATGGAGATGGTGATGGGTTTATTGAACTTGAACTTGAAGGTGGTTCCGGATTGTATACTTATGAATGGACCACCGTGGATGGATCCGGCCTGGTTCCATCTGATAAGGATCAATACGGTCTGACTGCAGGCACCTACGATGTTACGGTTGGGGATTCCCTGGGAAGCTGTTTCCGGTATTTTTCATTCGAGATAAGGGAACCCGACACACTTGGACTTACCTATATACCATCTTATTCTACTGAACTAAGCCATAACCTGAATTGTTTTGGTGATACGGATGGAGCAATTGACATAACGGTTACTGGGGGAAGTACAGGCAATTACAGTTATAACTGGACAACCACGGATGGTTCAGGACTGATAACAGGTTACGAAGATCAAACCGGATTAACAGCGGGTAGTTATTCTGTCTCTATCCTGGATATTAACGGGTGTCCTTTTGATAGTATCATTACGCTTACAGAACCTCCGGCATTGCAATCCGACATTGTTGGAACGGATATTACCTGTGAATCGCCGGGATACGATAACGGATCAGCCGATCTTACAGTAAGCGGAGGAACAGGACCAGGGACTTACTTGTTCCTCTGGTCGAATGGTGAGACGACAGAAGATATCAGCAATTTAACAGAAGGCCTATATATTGTAACAATAACGGATATCAATGGTTGTAAGCATTATGACTCAGTCACCATTCAGTTGCCTCCTCCATTGATCCTGAACGCAACGGTTTCTGACTATAATGGACAAACCATTACCTGTACCGGAGCGGCGGATGGATTTACCGAGATCACCATGCTAAGTGGAACTGAGCCATATATATTTTCCTGGACCGGTCCTGATGGATTTACTTCTTCAGATAAGGATATATACAACCTGGAACCGGGCACATACACACTGAGTGTCATTGATTTCAAGCAATGTACAGGTGATACGGTAATCATCATTTCTGATCCGCCAGAGTTGTCGTTGACCGTTAACAAATCCATTTCCCTGGATGGAAATTACAACCTGAATTGTTACGGTGATACTACAGGATATATTGTACTGGATGTTGCAGGTGGTACAGGTACATACATTTATGATTGGGATGATGAAGAGGAGGCATCTGCAAATTATGACCTGGTGGCTGGAGATCATCTGGTTTCTGTTTACGATGAGAACAATTGTTATATTGATACAGTAATCACATTGATCCAGCCGGATGAACTGACTGTAACCGCGACCCTGATACCGGCATATTGTACCGACCTGCCAAGCGGTGAGATCATTCTTGATGTTCAGGGTGGTGTGACTACCGGTTCATATATCTATGACTGGTCGAACCAGGCAACAACGAACCATATTACTGATTTGAAAGCAGATGAATACTCTGTACTGATACTGGATGATAACCTGTGTGAATTACGGGATACATTTGACCTGCCCAGCGAACGGGGTATATGTATTGAGATACCGACAGGATTCTCACCTAATGGAGATAACATCAACGATACATGGAGGATTGGATTGATTGAGTTGTATCCGGATGCAGTAGTTGAGATATTCAATCGCTGGGGTACTCTGGTTTTCAAATCAAAGAGGGGATACCCGGATCCATGGGATGGTTCCTACAAGGGCAGAATCTTACCGATGGATTCCTATCACTTTGTGCTTAATTTACATAATGGAACTAAGCCTGTTACAGGCAATGTTACTATAGTAAAATAATGCTCCTGGCAATGATGAACAGGATAATTTGTATATTCAATTCTATGAAGCGGTTCATGCTCTTAGGGATAGTTGGATCCGTTGTTGTATTTACAGCGAAAACCCAGCAGTTGCCATTGTATAGTCAATATATGATGAATGGTTTTTTGTTGAACCCTGCCGTTGCGGGGAGTGATGGATATACTACATTTAATCTGACTGCCAGAGAGCAATGGCTTGGTTTTAAAAATGCTCCTGCAACGCATGCATTCAGTTTCCAAACGAGGATGTTGAAGAAGAGTTATATTCTGAAATCAGTATCTGCAAGGAAGAAAGTGTACAGACCAAGTACCAAAGGCAGGGTTGGTTTGGGAGGCTATATTTTCAATGATAAGAATGGCCTGGTAACCCGGACAGGCTTACAGGTTACTTATGCCTACCATATCTGGTTTGATCAAACACAACTTTCATTTGGACTTTCGGGCTCATTATTCCAGTTCAGGGTGGACGATGAAGCACTTACTTTTTATGATGAAAGGGAGCCGCTGGTGGTTAGTGGTGATTTACGAAAAGCGATTTATGTTCCCGATGCAAATTTCGGGATCTATTTGTTAAACCCAAATTTTTACGCGGGATTTTCTGTTGCCCAGCTTTTTCAGTCTTACCTGAAACTGGGGAATGTGACCCTTGATGATTACCGGATGTTAAGGCATTACTATGTAATCGGCGGTTACAACTTTAAGCTTCCCCAGGATTTTGAGATTGAACCATCCATTTTGTTTAAAACTACAGAGAGATGGTTACCCCAGCTTGATGTCAACCTGAAGGTTTATTACAGAGAAGATTATTGGGCTGGTGTGTCATACCGGACGGATGGGGCACTGGTTATTCTGGGCGGGGTACGTGTAAACCACTTTTATTTTGGATATGCTTTTGATTATACACTTAGCAGCATTCAAAAATACAGCTTTGGTTCTCACGAGATCATGATTGCCGTAAAACTGGGTGATAATGTCAGACGGTACAGGTGGGTTGACAGATATTGATCTGTTGATCGTTCAGTTATCTGAATTAACCCGGGTTATTCATTATCCGCTTTTTCCCAACACTTTTTTATTTCAACTGCAAGCACTCCCAGGATTAAAAGGATAAATATTGATGAACTGGCAAACGCTATTTTGCGACTGATGTCGTAGGAAGAGGGCTCAAAAGTAAACTGGACCTGGTGGGTCCCCCCAGGTAAAATCATCCCTCTCAATACATAATTAACCCTGAAGTAAGGGTGCAGTTTACCGTCGATATAAGCTTCCCATCCTTTATCGTAATAAATATCTGAAAAAACAACGAGTTGATCCAGTGATGATTGATAGCTGTAGGCAAGCTGGTTTGGTTTATATTCAATCAATTCAATGTTTGCAGTAGTGTCGGTTTGTGGTTGAAAATCGCCAACCAGTTTTTGAAACCGCTGATCTATTATTACCTCTTTTCCTGGAAAGAAGTTATTGAGTGCTTCGATCTCCTCATCAGCATTCGACACCCAGCGTATTTGATCGACAAACCAAGCGTTCCCGAGTGCCTCCGGATTACGCTGAGCTATTGGGGGTGAATCCTGAGCAGGCAAAATAAAATATTTGGTATTGAGCATATTATAAACATCCATGTTATTTTTACTCAGGTGGTAATCGATCAGCTCCTGGTATCGTTTCAACTTTGCCCCGTGGTATCCACCAATTGATTTATGAAAATAGGATGCCCTGGAGCTCCTGAAAGGATCCGCTGTGAGATCCAGCACCCGGAAATAGGGATCATCATCAGCCATAATTTGAAGATCAGCCTGATAGGGCTGAAAAGCTTCGGATTTTTGTCTTTTTGACACAAAATCATCGTTGTTCAAATATCGTTTGGCAACCGGCCACATGTCAAGGAGGATCAACAGGGATAAAATTGTATAAAACCAGGTGATCCTGATTTTTTTTATGTGCAGGGCATAGACCAGGGATGCTGTAAGGAGAACGAATACGAGTGATCTCAGGGAGTCATTGCGGAGGAGCATCTTTCGATCCGCCACCCAGGCATCGACAAGTACCTGAAGCCCCTGGTTTGAATAGACCTGATCTGACTGGGCTGAAAAGTCATATAATAACCCGGGAAATAAAGCAAAAAAGAGCGTAATTCCTCCAACAATGTATAATGAAATTTTACCGTATTTAAGCAGGTCATTTTTATTAATATCTCCGTCAATCAGTTTTTGGATAACCAGTATTGCAGCAAGTGGAAAGGTAAACTGAACGATAACCAGGATCATGGTGACGTCCCTGAATTTATTATACCCTGGAAAATAGTTGATAAACAGATCGGATAAAGCCATAAAGTTATGACCCCAGGAGAGCAGAATTGCCACAACAGTAGTGATGAGTAGCCACCATTTTACCGATCCTTTCAAAAGAAACATTCCCAGAATAAAGAGAAAAAATACAATTGCACCCACATAGACAGGGCCACCGGTAAACGGTTGTCCTCCCCAATAAAGTGTTTGAGCCTGAATTGCCTGCTGAGCATTTTTCTCTCCCTGGGCTCTTTTAAAAAGCGCATAAGTTTCTGAATTTTTAGTTAATGCACCATGAGATGATCCCCCCTTGAAATTGGGAATGAGCAGAGTAAGTGTTTCATC
>CAYZVJ010000135.1:0-3231 GCA_964481765.1 uncultured Rikenellaceae bacterium
GTTCTTGGCGATGTGGTACAATCCTTTGGAGTGGCTGATGATAAAGGATTTATTGTAGTCAACAATTCACAAAAGGTTGAAGTGGTTGATATGGAAACATTCCTCTCCATCGGTACCATTACCGGGACCGATTACCCCCGGTATTTCCTGAAAATAAGCAAATCCAAAGGCTACCTGACAAATGGTTCATTTGAAGGCAACGTACTCGTAATTGATTTGCACTCATTAACTGTAAGTGACGAAATAACCGTTGGTAACGGCCCTGAAAACCTGATACGATGGGGTGATAAAGTATTCGTGGCAAACAGTGGCGGGTGGACATACGATAATAAAATAAGCGTTATTGATGTTGATGCTGATGTAGTTACCGACAGTGTCGTGGTAGGGGACAATCCGGTTGATCTTGCTGCTGACAGGAGCGGTAATATTTGGATTTTATGCAAAGGGAACGTGGTATACGATCAGGACTGGAACATCATTGATGAAACCGATTCGGAGATCTATGTTATCCGCAGTGATGACCTGTCGGTAACAAAATCATTTGCTATTGGACAAACCGGCGATTATTTTAATCCGGTACGGTTAGCCTGCAGTCATGATGGCAATGTAATCTATTACCTGGAAGCAGATGGGATCTATGCAATGGATATTACGGAAACTAATCCTCCCGGCTCACCCTTAATTTTAAGATCATTTTATGGTATCGATGTTGATCAGAATGATGGAACGATCTTTGGATTATCTGCCAATAACTTCACAGCAGATGGTTATTTGTTCCGTTATACCCCTTCCGGGGTGCTGATCGATTCATTGAAGGTAGGTGTTGGCCCAAATAGTGTTGTAACGAATTAGGTTACGTTTTGGATTTGAAACATCCAATCATAATCATCCATTGACTGTGCAGAATTGGAAATAATTTCAATCTTTGTATGTAAACTATTCTAAGAATCATTCTATATTTCCTTGAAGAAATCCGGTTCATATGGTCTCTATCGGGTCAGGTTGATGATCCTGTTAACCAGTTTTTCACTATTTGCAGGACCTATGGTTGTACAGGCGCAACTTTGTTTCTCGGGAAGGCCCATTTTTGCAGGTCGGACAACAGAGCGAAATGTCCCTGTCATCACCCTGCCTTCTTTTGATGAAACGGCATTTCGGTATGCAATTGAAAAGGGCAATCCCTTGTCCAAAACACTTCTTTTTGCCCGTGACTTCAAGGTTTCGTATCACACCGGCAATTCCGGTCTGTGGACCACGACAGCCAATGGTAACAGCATCTGGAGATTGGGGTTTTATTCACCGGGAGCACGGTCCATGGCAGTTTCATTCAGTACATTTGATATTCCTTCGGAAGGAAAGGTTTTTGTCCACTCCCGTAATGGCACGGAGTGGTTGGGCGCATTTACCCGGCGAAGCAGTGAAAGGAATAATGTTTTGAGTGTTGCGCCTGTTACAGGAGATATGCTTTTCATCGAATTCCAGGTACCCACATCCATGGTTCAACAATGCACGTTAACTGTAGGCATGGTATCCCATGGGTTTGATTATCCAGCCGGTGAAAAAATCAAAGCTGATAGCCTTGCGCAATCTTCCGGATTCTGCCAGGTTGATATAAACTGTCCGGAAGGATATGATTGGCAGGTTGAAAAACGTGCTGTTTGCCGGATACTCTTACATAAATTTTTTGTATCGCACCCCGGAGATACTGTTCGCTGGATGGAAATTTGTTCAGGTGTACTGGTAAACAACACACGAAATGATAATCGGCCCCTGTTGTTAACAGCCAACCACTGCATAAAGAACGGGTATGAAGCAGAGAATGCTGTTTTTTTCTTCGGATATGAAAGTCCCTCGTGTGACGGACCGGATGGATCGAACAAAAACTCCCTGTTCGGTTCAACTCTTCTTGCCACATCTGACAGGATTGATTTCGCCCTGGTTGAACTGGATCAGGATCCACCCTTATCCTATGAGCCCTATTTTGCCGGATGGAACCGCAGTGCGACAGCTCCTCAAGGAACAGTCTGTATACATCACCCCCAGGGAGATGTAAAAAAAATTGCGCTGGATAATGATCCTCCATTCATTTCCACGTATTCCGGGCTTGATAACGAATCCTGCTGGTTGATTGATCGCTGGGAAACCGGGACCACGGAACCCGGATCATCGGGTTCTCCACTTTTTGGCACGGATCATTATGTGATCGGGATCCTTTCCGGAGGATTAGCCACCTGTGTCAACCCGGTAACGGATTATTTTTGCCGGTTTTCTGTTGCCTGGGATAGCTATCCTGATTCCCTGAGCCAGCTTAAATACTGGCTCGATCCCATTGGCAACGGAAGGGCCGCCATGCCTGGGCAGGATCCCATTCGTATTCCAGATGCAACCCTTACGATCTTTCCCAATCCTACCGAACGGGATGTAACCATTGAATTCAGGGATTCGAGGACAGGGGTTGAGGTCCGTATTTATGATCTTTCCGGGCAATTGTTGTTTGTTTCAACAAAATTTCCGTGTGAGACGGAAGCCTGGCTTAATATCTCCTGGCTTCCTGCCGGCATATACATTATCCGGATAACGGATGGGAGTTCCGTATTTACCAGGAAAATTGTAAAAATAAATGAGTGACCCCCTGAAGAGAAAGATGAAGAACGGAGCATCACTATTTCTAGTGGCAAACCTCCTCCTGCTGGCAGGATTGTCCTGTACCCTGCATGATGGTGATCCGGGAGCAGAAAACCCTGCCGATAGTGTACGGGATTCTTCGGGTATTCGCTATGCAAAAGGCTTCACCATCGAACAGTTTGACGATTACAAGCGCATCACCGTTCATAATCCCTGGCAGGGAGCACATGATATTGTTATTCAGTATTATCTTGTCAGTGAAGGTAAAGTACCTGAAGGAGTGCCGGGAAATGCCCGTGTTATAAAAACCCCCGTCCACCGAATTATCTGCATGTCAACCACTCACATTGGAATGCTGGATTTTATTGATAAACTGGAAACCCTTGTGGGGGTATCCGGCAAAATGTTCATCAACAATCCCTGGGTGCAAGACCAGCTTGCAAGAGACCGGATCACTGACATCGGGTATGAGCAGAACATTCAGTATGAGGAGATGATCACCTTGAAACCAGACCTGGTGATGTCCTATGGTATAGGAAGCGAAGTGGCAGGATATGTAAATAAATTGCAGGAAGTGGGAATCCCGGTTATCATAAATGGTGATTA
>CAYZVJ010000135.1:3331-5869 GCA_964481765.1 uncultured Rikenellaceae bacterium
TGGTCAATTTTAAACCGGTTCGCGTGGGTTCGGTGTACAACAACAACCGCATACTGAACGGTCAGGGGGGAAATGATTACTGGGAGTCCGGGATCATGAACCCCCAGAAAATCCTGATGGACCTGGTGAAGATCTTTCATCCCGGACTGCTTCCTGACCATCAGCTGGTGTACTATCAGAAGATTGAGCCGGGTGATCAATTAATACAGCTTTATTGAATGTTTTTCATACGATTTATTTATGAAAGAATTTTCCAGAGGAAAATTGGAAGCGGTGAGTAAAACAAGAAATCGTGGTGCAATGATCTTTACGGGATTGATCCTGCTGATGGTATGCCTGTTCCTGCTGGATCTTTTTCTCGGATCGGTGAGGATCTCATTTGTCGAAATACTTCGTACTCTTTTCACCGGCTCTGGTGATCCGGAATACAGCACCATCGTTCTTCAATTCAGGTTACCAAGGGCAATAACAGCCATTGTGGCCGGTTTTGCTCTGTCGGTTAGCGGGTTGCAGATGCAAACGGTATTCAGGAACCCCCTTGCCGGACCGTTTGTCCTCGGCATAAGTGCGGGAGCAAGCCTTGGAGTTGCCATCCTGGTTATGGGGCTGTCAGCATCAGTGGTTTTTTCAGGGTTGTACGGTTTTGGCAACTGGGCTATTGCCCTGGCAGCATGGATCGGTTCCGGGATCATTCTTTTCCTGGTACTGGCAGTATCCATCCGGGTCAGGGATATTATGACCATACTGATTTTAGGTATTCTGTTTGGCAGTGCCACATCGGCAGTAGTCAGCATACTCCAGTATTTCAGCAGTGAAACCATGTTAAAAGCCTTTGTGGTCTGGACCATGGGAAGTCTGGGAAATGTCTCCATTTCACAGCTCCGGATCTTAACCGTAACCACATTTGCCGGAATCCTGATCGCTGTTGGGATGATGAAGAGCATGAACCTGATGTTACTGGGTGAAAACTATGCAAGCAGCCTGGGATTGAATATCCGGTGGTCACGATCCATGATATTCATCAGCACCAGTATACTCGCAGGAACGGTAACGGCTTTCTGCGGTCCCATTGCCTTTATCGGGATTGTTGTACCGCATATTACGCGCATGGTATTTAAAACAGCAGACCACAGAAGGCTGTTGCCGGGAAGCATGGTAACCGGAGCCGTTTTGCTGCTTATCAGCGATATGATTTCGCAACTTCCTGGCTATGATGTTACCTTGCCCATTAATTCAGTTACTGCTTTGCTTGGGATACCCGTTGTGATCGCTATTGTGATCAGGAGCAAAAAGATCTCTGCATTTGTATAAATAATGGATGACAGCAACGATATATTAAGAACAGTTGAACTGGAAATCGGATATCCCGGGAAGCAGCAATTGCCGGTATACAGCAACATCAATGTCAGTGCTGGAAGAGGCGAAATCATCGCGGCACTCGGACAAAATGGTATTGGTAAAAGCACACTGCTGCGAACGCTGGTGCAGCTGCAAAAACCGATGGGAGGCAGCATTCTCTTCAAAAACACTGATCTGTACCAATTTAAAAGAAAGGAATTGGCACGATCGATCGGTTTTGTATCCACAGAGATCATTCAGGTTAGTAACCTGACACTCTTTGACCTTGTCGGATTGGGTCGTTTCCCGCATACGAACTGGCTTGGTCGACTCACGGAGAATGATACACACCTCGTCAGGGAAGCAATCCACCAGGTAGGACTGGAAGGTATGATGGATAAGAATATCAATGAAGTATCGGATGGTGAGCGGCAGCGGGCGATGATCGCAAGAACACTGGCACAGGATACGGAGATCATCGTCCTGGATGAGCCAACGGCATTCCTCGACCTTCCCAACAGGTATGAAATTGTACACTTGTTGACTGAACTATCCAGGATGAAAGGCAAAACCATCATCTTCTCAACCCACGATCTGAACATTGCCATCCAGGAAGCCGATAAGGTATGGTTGATGTTACCGGATGGCATTATTACCGGATCTCCGGAAGACCTTGTATTGAATCACTCCTTCAGCTCTATCTTTAAAGAAACAAGGTTGCAATTTGATGAACAAAAGGGTGAAATCCGGATGAACAGGGAGACGGGAAAAATGATATACCTTGACGGTGAAGGACTAACCGGTATGTGGACACGCCGTGCCCTGGAACGACTGGGTTTCAGCATTGCTGCAAAAAACAGGTGCAACATCTGGATCCGGATTGAGCCCGGGGAGGAAAAACCAACCTGGATTGTTGAAAAAAGAGGTGAAATAGTCGAATGCAACTCAATATACAACCTATCTTTGCGTTTAAAACTTGATTAACCGGATAAAAAGTGAACTCATGTTAACCGTAAAAAAGATTGTTTCCTATTTACTTATTTTCCTGGTTCTGGTTTTTACTGTCATTGCTATTCTTGGAATCTGGGAGGTTATCGATCTCGATAACGTGCTTCGAAAAATCATGTCCTCTCTTATCGTGATCTTTGCTGCAGCAGCCGTTGTGTTGTTTATCTTTGCCGTCCTGATCAAGGAACCGGA
>CAYZVJ010000136.1:0-5659 GCA_964481765.1 uncultured Rikenellaceae bacterium
TTGGACGGAGTTACCTTCTGAAAAACTGCAAGTTAACCCGCATTATTCATGCAAAGACGCAGTGCATTGCATGAATGTGTGATGGATAGAGGGAAGCAATGCGGGAACCGAACTCGCCTTGAGCGAGTGAGCTCACCGAAGGTAAACCCCGACAAGAAAATACCCAAATTTGAAGATTGGAATGAACTCAAATTTGAGGTATTTCTTCGTCGTCAGGATTATTTATGAATAATTCGGGTTAAGAGAGGATAGCATTGATCTGGTTTATAGAACAACAGGTAAGCAAATAATAAAAAAAATTACTGACAACTATAGACCAATAAAAAGAGCTTGAATAAAAGTATAAGGAGATTAACTTTTAGTCGTTCAGGGAGTACCGGGCAAAAGCGGTCACGGTTAGTTCTTTATCAGCATCCTGCACATATTGCCTGACCGTTTTTTTATTGTCTTTGATGAATTCCTGGTTGAGCAGTGTACTCTCCTTATAAAATTTACCCAGTTTACCCATAGCAATTTTCTCCAGCAGGTTCTCGGGCTTCCCCTCTCTTTGTGCCTGCTCTTTCCCGATCTCGATCTCTTTATCGATCACTTCCTGGGGGACATCTTCTTTATCAATCGCTACCGGATTCATTGCAGCAATTTGCATAGCCACATCTTTTCCAACCTGGGTATCGACATTCTCGAGGTTCAGGCCCACCATGGATGCCAGTTTATTTCCGGGATGTATGTAAGTTATAATAACCGGTGCTTCAATTTTTTCGTAATAGGAAAGATCAAGTTTTTCTCCAATGATCCCTACCTGTTCAATCACGGTCTCTTCGACAGTTCTGTCGGTGAGTTTGGTCCTTTTCAATTCATCAAGCGTTGAAGGATTATCATGGATCGCTTTATCGAGAATGGTTTGTGCAAGACCAATAAAGTTTTCGTTTTTAGCCACAAAATCAGTTTCGCAATTCAGGACGATCATGGCTCCCCTTTTCCGGTCATCGGTAACTTTAGCAAGAACAACACCTTCTCCAGCCTCGCGGTCGGCACGTTTGCTGGCAACCAGCTGTCCTTTTTTCCTGATTATTTCAATCGCTTTATTAAAGTCACCATTGGTATCTTCAAGAGCTTTTTTGCAATCCATCATGCCGGCTCCTGTTGCTTTTCTGAGCTTACTAACTTCAGCTGCTGTAATTTTGCCCATGGTATTTACGTTAGTTTAATTATTCGATTCGTTTTTCATCTTCTTCTGTATCTGCATTCTCGTCCCCTTGACCTTTGGATTCAGGGTTTTTACTATCAGCCGTTTCCTCCTCCACCACATCTTCTTCTCTATCTGCCTTCTCTTCCTCTTCGCCTTTGGATTCAACTTTTTTACTATCCGAAGTTTCCTCCTCCGCTACACCTTTTGTACTGCTCTCTTTTTCCTGTGTCTTTTCCTCTTTCGGTTTCTTATCCAGTTTTTTTTCTTTGGAGGGTGTCTCTTTCTCCTTTTCCATTTTTCTCTCTTCAAGACCTTCCTGAATTGCGTTTGCAAGGATATCTACGATCAGTGCTATCGATTTTGATGCATCATCGTTAGCGGGAATTGGAAAATCGATGGAGTTAGGGTCGGAATTGGTATCCACCATTCCGAAAACAGGAATCGTTAATCGTTTTGCCTCCCTGACGGCAATGTATTCTTTGGAAACATCGACAACAAACAGGGCAGCTGGAAGGCGTGTCAGATCGACAATGCTGCCGAGATTTTTTTCCAGTTTTGCCCGCTGCCTGGTGATCTGGAGTTTCTCCCGCTTTGAAAGGTTGGCAAAAGTCCCTTCCGATGCCATCTTGTCGATAGAAGCCATTTTCTTGACTGCTTTCCGGATGGTTGGGAAGTTGGTCAGCATGCCACCGGGCCACCGCTCGGTAACATAAGGCATATTAATATTTTTTACTTTTTCAGCAACGATCTCCTTTGCCTGTTTTTTTGTAGCAACGAACAGTATTTTCCTGCCCGATTTGGCTATTTGTTTCATAGCGGCTGCTGCTTCATCAATTTTTGCAACCGTCTTTTCCAGATCGATGATATGAATTCCATTTCGCTCCATAAAGATGTAGGGAGCCATGTTGGGATCCCATTTCCTCTTCAGATGCCCGAAATGAACTCCGGCATCGAGCAACTCTTTAAAATTTGTTCTTGACATGGTTGAAATTAATTTAAGTTTACTTTCTTGATTTGTCAATCACCAGGTAGCTCCGAAAAATCAACCATGGAAGTCCTGATGATTTAGATACTAAACTTACCCGGTGTTAGCGTTTGCTAAACTGGAATCTTTTGCGAGCCTTGGGTTGACCAGGTTTTTTCCGTTCCACTTCGCGTGGATCCCTGGTAAGGAATCCATTGGCACGAAGTGCCGGTTTGTCTTCCGGATTGATCATCACCAATCCCCTGGCAATGGCAAGTCGCAGGGCTTCAGCCTGACCCTTAAACCCGCCGCCGTCAAGGTTGACTTTTATGTCGTATTTATCCTTTGCTTCAAGCAGGTTTAATGGTTGCTGAACAACATATTGTAATTGTTTGGTACCAAAATAATCTTCAAAATCTCTGTTGTTGATTGTTATTTTTCCTTTGCCTTTACTGATATATACTCTGGCAATAGCAGCTTTCCTTCTTCCGGTAGAACTGATCACTTCCATACCTGATTATTTAATAGAATTTAAATTGATTTGCCTGGGTTGTTGGGCTTCATGCGGATGATCCGTACCGGTATAAACATGAAGATTCCTGAACAACGACCTGCCAAGCCGGTTCCTTGGAAGCATCCCTTTAACAGCTTTTTCAACCACAGCAGTGGGTTTCTTGGCATGCAACTCTTCCGGACTGATTCTTTTCTGACCTCCGGGATAACCGGAATGACTGAAATACTGCTTATCAGTCCACTTCTTGCCCGTAAGACGAACCTTGTCGGCATTGATCACAACAACATTATCTCCACAATCGACGTGCGGTGTGTAACTGGGTTTGTGCTTTCCTCTTAACACCATAGCAACAACCGATGCCAATCTTCCCAGAACCTGATCCTTAGCATCTACAATAACCCACTCTTTGTTGACCGTTGCTTTGTTGGCTGAAACCGTCTTATAACTTGTAGTATCCACTTTCTTCCTGCGTTTTAGTAACTGTCAGAATACATTTTCTGACTCCCTCGAATTTGTGGTCTGCAAAAATACAATTATTTTTATTAATACAACAATATTGCGCATATTTTATCTGTACCATTTTATCTGTAACTTGGGGCCTGATTGATAAATCCCGTTTTATGTTCCGGCACAGGATATTTAATCATGATAACATATATTTTGCAGGGCTTATTCTTTTGGGGATTTGCCTGCCACTGTCTAAATTCGGGATGAGTGTTGCCATATTCATCCTGCTGGGAAACTGGATCCTTGAGGGGGATTTTAAACGCAAACAGCGGATACTGCAACAACGCAAGAGCATTCTGATTTTCAGCACCCTCATTCTGGTTCACCTTATCTGGTTGCTCAACACAACCGATTTTCAGTATGCATTCAAGGATATCCGGATTAAATCGCCCCTTTTAGCCCTTCCCCTGATCATGGGAACCTCGCGGTCGCTTACATCCGGTCAGCTGAAGACGATTATCCTCTTTTTTGTGGGTGGCGTTACGGTTGGATCCCTGGTTAGCAGCTTTATCCTGCTTGGTTATTCGGGTGAAGTAATTGATGACATCAGGGATATCTCCATTTTTATCTCACACATCCGGTTCAGTTTGTTGATTAATATTGCCATCTTTTCAGTGGGATATTTATTGTATGCGTTTCATAAACAGAACAAAAAAACCGAGATCATTGCCTATTCGATCCTCCTTGTTTGGCTTGTTGTATTCGTTTTACTACTGCAATCCCTGACCGGGATTCTTATTCTTCTGATCGTTGGTTTTATCCTGGCAATGACCATGATTCGCAGACTGAACAATTTTATGTTAAAATATTTCCTGATCATTGCACTGGTTACCCTTCCTTTGATCATTGTTGCCTGTGTCAGCAGAGCGATCGCTCAGTTTTACCGTATTGATGAACCCGATCCGGAGAGTGTTGCACAGTTCACGGTAAACGGGAATCCATATGAACACAATTTTCAGAACAAACAGGTGGAAAATGGACACTATATATGGCTTTATGTTTGTGAAAAGGAGTTGGCAGAGGAGTGGAATCGTAGGAGCGAGTACGATTATACCGGACTCGACGAACGGAAACAGTACCTGAAATATACCCTGATCCGGTACATGACCTCAAAAGGGCTGAGGAAAGATTCTGTTGGGATATCAAACCTGACCGGTGAGGATGTTCAGCGCGTCCAACAAGGCATAACCAATTACAGGTACTGGCATGGGAGTGGATTGGAATACCAGTTGTATCAATTAATCTGGCAAATCGATGTATACCGGAAAGGAGGCAATCCCAGCGGTCATTCGGTAACCCAGAGGATAGAATACCTTAGGACTGCATTTCAGATTATCGGGGGTCATTTCTTCTTTGGTGTGGGCACCGGTGACCTTCAGAAAGCATTCGATGAAAAATATGATGAAAATGATTCGTTGTTGAGCGACCGCTGGAGGCTACGCGCTCATAACCAGTACATCACTTTTTTTATCACGTTTGGATTGGTTGGCTTTCTGATCTGTATGCTTGCTTTATTCTGTCCGGTATTTTATGAAAACAAGCATAACGATTATTGGTTTATGATGTTTTTTCTCATCGCATTGTTATCCATGGTGAATGAAGATACCCTGGAAACCCATGCAGGTGCCACATTTTTCTCCTATTTTTATTCCCTCTTTCTTTTTGCCAGGGATAATAAATGGTTTTAGTTTAATATTCAACGTATAGATTTGGAAAGATGAACACGGATGAAAAATTTTTGCAGCAGGCGATCAGGATATCCGAAAACAATGTGGAGAATGGTGAAGGACCATTTGGTGCTGTTCTTACAAAAGATAATGTGATTATCTCAAGTGCTGGGAATCGGGTCATTTCATCCAACGATCCGACTGCCCATGCGGAGATCAATGTTATCAGAGAAGCAGCTGAAAAGCTCAATACGTTTGACCTGAGCGGTAGTACCATCTATTGCTCCTGTGAACCCTGCCCGATGTGCCTTTCGGCTATTTACTGGGCTCGAATAGATCGTATTGTGTATGCAAATACCCGCATGGATGCCAGAGAAGCAGGATTTGATGACCTGCTGATCCACCGGCAATTGATGAAACCGGAAAAAAGCCGGATGATCCCGGCAACACAAATGCTGCACGAGGAGGGGAAGCGTGCCTTTCAGATGTGGGCGGAAAAAGAAGATAAAATTGACTACTGAAACCGGGAGGAGGCATGAAGAGCGAGCGACTGGAGCATAATTTTTATATCAGGGATGTTCTGGATGTTGCCCCTGAACTGCCGGGAAAATCATTGGTGAGGCAATTCGACAATGGCTCCCTTTACAGGCATACCATCCTTGAAGTGGAAGCATATCGCGGGAAAGAAGACCTTGCCTGTCATGCAAGCAAAGGGAGGACGAACCGGACAGAGGTCATGTATCATGCAGGAGGTAAAATTTATGTCTACCTGATCTATGGAATGTATTGGATGCTTAATTTTGTTACCGGAGAACAGG
>CAYZVJ010000137.1:0-5644 GCA_964481765.1 uncultured Rikenellaceae bacterium
GGGTATTCTTTATCTTCAATCCAGCTAAATCCGGGGATATACCATCCGCGGGGCAGCCAGTAATTCCTTGCACCTCCTACCCTGCTGTTAACCCAGGCGCTATAACCGGCAAAATATTGTACCCATTCGTGTGTTGGTACACCGTGCATATCCACAAATACATCGGGCAGCCATGTCTCTCTCAACCGGCCGACAACGCCCGCTTCCGGATAGATATGATCCGCATTCCTGCCTCCTCTTGGCACGTCATAACCAAGTGCACCATACCGGCCGGCATGCAGCATAAAATCGGGATTCTCCAGGTACATTTCGTAAGCCGTTTGTGCACCATCCGGATTGACCATGGGATAAATTACCAGGTTAACCTTTTTCAGGAACTTCCGGTAGGCTGTATCGGTGGCACACAATTCCGCCAGCTTCAACTGATGACTGGTGCTTGAAACTTCATTCCCATGAACCCTGCCAATGAGCATCAGTGTCGGCTTCAGGGCATTCAGCTTTGCCTGGGAAATGTATTTCCCATCGACAGGATACATGATGTCGGCAGCATACACATTGTGCCCGAGAAAAGATGTTGCCATATAATAGGTATTGATCTCGGGAAACCGGTTCAGGATGGACAGGTCAAGTGCAACTTCACCGGGAGGCATGGGTTTGTTCCACTGTATGATCTGTCCGCTACCCGGGGCAATGGTGATGGCCGGCAATGCGTTTTTATCCGTATCCACCATGGTGGAATTCTGTTTCAGTGAAACCAGTCTTGAATATTTGATGCTGTCTTCAAGGGTAACCCGGAACATCAGTTCGTTTACCTTGTCATAGCTCAACGCTTCACCATACATTCCTTTTTGGTGAAGCTCTTTCAGGATATTCACCATAGCGGTTAACTTCTCAACGGGTATGAATGCGAGGTCAATCTGTATTTCCGATCCTCTGGCTTTAAACTCTTCATACCGGTCCACTGAATCGGTTGCCACCACATCGAACAACAGTTTGTTAATTCCTTCCATGCCGTGTTTCAGCTCGATCCCACGCAGAAGGGGCGTTTTAACATCCATTGGCACCAGCGTATACCGTTGGGTAACCACCTCATGGTCCGCTTCTTTATAGGAAAGAAACGCTTCCGGGGTAGCTTTTTCCTTTCCGGTAAAGGTTATCCTTACGGAACCCGGTTTCCCATCAACCGGTGGTTTCAGCAATGGCAATATTCTGCCCGGATAAGGCAGTCCCCCGACACCGTATCTGCCCCCGATCCGGTTAAAGAGCGCCAGCGTGTGGAACATGATGTCTTCGTGAAGGGCATCCGTGGAGGATATTACCTCTTCGTCGATACCGAGCCGGTAATTGGGTTCACTCAACGTAAGCTCAACCTTCAATTCATCGAAATAGGGTGCATTCAGAACCGATGGTTTGCCATCCTGTACATCCATTACGTACTCGATAATTTTTCGGTAGGTTTCCGATTGCAGATGATCCCAGAATTTTTCAGGATCCGTTTTGATCCGTTTATCCAGGATCACCCTGTCTCCGTTCTGTACAAAGACCCACCCGGTGGTTACCCTGACCGATTCATACTCCGGAAAGAGATCAAAGAAGGGGCGGATCACATACTTCGGATCAAACGACTCCTCAAGAATGAACTTGCCTTCCGGGTCAGTAACGGTTACTGTGTAGATCGGATTCTTCTCTACCTGCCGGTGAAATGTGATTTTTGAAGCCGGCATGTTCAGTTCCCGGGCAAGGATAGTATCGATCGGGAAGATCTCCTGCAACCATCGGGTATTGGCGTTTACGGTTTGCCAGCGTACTTCATCCGATTCTTTCAGGGTATGGTAGGTGATGGCAATCTCACCGATGTCCCTCTCCCTGATTTTTGGCAGGATATAATCATGCAGCCAGCTGAATCCCTGTTTATAGGCTGACAGCACTACGATTTCGAACGATGCCGGATCGATCCCGTTTGCATTCAATTCGTTTTTGATCTGCTGTTTTATTTGCTCACGCACTTCAGGCGATTCACTCACCCGCACTTCTATAATCCCCCGGGTTCCGTTATCCAGTTCAGGCAATGCCTCGTCCCTGAACAGGCTCCAGAACTCATCCACCTCCCAGGGGATCTCAACGTTCTCCTCAAAAATTGTTTTCCCGACTCCAAATCCGGTGGTGAACAGTTCAACATCTACTGCTGCTTTCGGGAAGTATTCTTTTACCAGGTCTTCAGTAAAACCCGTTAATTCTTCCGGTGCCTCCTTCAATGCCAGTTCAATGTTCAGGGATTCAATCTTTTTATCTGCTATCCGGTCCAGCCAGGTCCTCAGTTTATGGATTGCCATCGTTGCCTGACCGGGAGCATTTTTCACCTGGAAAAATTTCCTGACATCCTCTTCGATGTCCTCCAGGAGGTAATTCCCTTTCCCGTATTCCCAGAGGTAAGGCATTCGCCTTGAGAGGTAATCTGAAACCGATTCCAGTCCATCCGGATCGGTTCCGCTGATGACCATGGCATGACTTTTATGAAATGCTTCCGGGATAAACTGAATGAACCCGATCCCCGGCTCCGATGAAACTCCATGGATCCGTTCCTCTTTTTCCAGCTTTTTGATGGAATAGTGGTCTCTGCCAAAAAGTATTGGAAATCCGGATTTTTCAGGGTGTTCCTCTTCTCCGGCAACGATCACAAAGGGTAACCGCATTCCTGCTGTTTCGAGCCCGGTACGAAAGGAAAGATCGATCACCCCCTGTGCTGCATCCTCTCCGTCCAGGGAAAGGTATGCATTCACATGATCCGGCACATAATCCCTGTTGTTGTCTGAAAACAGGCCGGTTATGGTATACATCTGGGAGAGTGGGAAATCTGATGCGGTAGCAGCGGGATTTGAAACGGGTTGCTCCATTGCCCACTCCTTCTCGGGCAACAGATCGATGACCTCACGTTTACCGGGACACTGAAGATCAATCTCAATCCGGTGGAGTCCTGAAAAATCAAGTGCCGCCCGATCGACTTTTTTCTCCGGAATAGAGTCGTTTTTGCTATTCCCCCTATATGGTTCATCTTTCTTTTTCCACATCAACGCAAGTTTCGCTGAATCAAGGTTTGCACAATCGGGAAAATCGATGTGCAGAACCAGTTTGGTAACACCCGGACTGTCTGCATCAATCACAATCCGTGAGGAAAAGATCTCCTGCTGAGTACAATTTCTTCCTGCGAAAAACTCGCTAAACTGTGTATGAACATCTGAAAATTTCTTTCCATCCAGGTTCCAGATTTCCGGGAAGCGACCTGCAAAGTAGTTTGCAGAAGCCAGCAGTCCGGTTGCATCATAGCCGGTTATTGCGACTCCGCCTCTTCTGAAGAAGCCGTTAGGTTTGAAAAAACAGATATCTCCCTGTCCCGGTTTTAATCCGTTTCCGACACGGTTCTTGAGTTCGTCGGACTTGTTGGTCAGCCTGTTTCGTGAACCGATGATGATAACCGGCTTGTCATAAAAGGCTCTCTTTTCTGAATCATAACCGAGCCGGTTAAAATCCGCCGAGGTGGTTTCGTATCCGAGTCGTGCCGCGATGTTGGCAGCACATGCTATTTCCGATTCAGAAGGATTCTGGGGAAGAACCAGGGTGCACTGGATATAATCGGTAATGCTATCCCCGTTGCGGTCTTCCAGGATGTAGCCCGTATCAAAAAAGCTCCCTGCATGGCGGGGTATGAAAGGCTGTTTCCTATCCTGAGCCAAGCCGGCAGAGGGAAGAAAAAACAGCAAAATCGTTATTCTTAACAGTATGTTTTTCATGGGCCAGATTTCAAACGCTTTAGTAGAATGTTCAGTCTGGAGTAAATTTAATTAAATCCTGCTATTATAAAAATCAGAAGTCCACTCACCGGGTGACTTTTGCTCTTGCCAGTCACCCGGTGAGTATTATTCGTTTAACGGTATTCGCCTGACTGACCGGCCTGACTGCTACAGGCAAGGACGGGCAGGGTCACGATGCCCGTAACCATAAGACGACCAGCGAAAATTTTCCTCCCCCTATTCTGATCCTCCAATTGTCGGATCAGACTTTGGGGGATAAATTTATAAGATTTATACATTTTTATGGAGTAATATTAAGATAAACGTGCACTTTTTGGGAGATAACTTTGTATATTTGTTACACTTTTTAGGAGATAAATGATGAAACGAGCCCTATATAAAGATCTGTTATTGTGGAAAAACAGTCGGAATCGTAAGCCGCTGTTGTTGCAGGGAGCGCGTCAAGTGGGTAAGACTTTCCTGGTCAATGAATTTGGGAACAATGAATATCCCGATTTCGTTTATCTGAACTTTGAACAGGACCCAGACTTAAAATCTCTCTTCCAGGGAAGTTTGAATCCTCAACATATAATCAATAATATCAGTCTTTATATCGGGAAAAAAGTTGTACCTGACAATACACTCATTTTTTTCGATGAAATTCAGGCTGTGCAGGAAGTGCTCACCTCCCTGAAATACTTTTGTGAGCAAACCCCGGAATACCATATTATTGCTGCCGGATCACTGCTCGGAATCAGTGTGGGAAAACAGCGCAGTTTCCCGGTGGGTAAGGTCAATTTTATGACCATGTTCCCGATGAACTTCACCGAGTACCTGATAGCTTTTGGAGAAGAGCTTCTAGCTGACAAACTGATAACCACAAATTCGGTTGAGGCATTCCCAAACATATTGCATGACAAATTACTGAATCATTTAAAAATGTACCTGTTTCTGGGAGGTATGCCTGAGGTGTTACAGGATTATCTGGATCATGAAGATATTTCCTCCGTAAGGAAAATCCAGGTCGAAGTCCTTGAAGCATTCAAAAGAGATTTTTCAAAGTATACCGGTGCAGTGCAAGCAATAAAAACCTCTGAACTATGGCAATCCATTCCTTACCAGCTGGCAAAAGAAAATAAAAAATTCAAGTACAGTGACGTGCGTAAAAAAGCACGGGCAGCTAATTATGAGCAGACCTTTGAATGGCTTAAAAAAGCCGGATTGATTCACATAGCGTATCAGGTAAACACTCCCAAAATGCCACTCTCCGGCTTTGCTGATTATTCAAAATTTAAAGTTTATGTACTCGACACCGGAATATTGGGAGCCATGTTAAATCTTACCCCGGATATAATTCTTAAACCAACTGACCTATTTAAAGAATACAAGGGTGCTTTTATCGAAAATTTTGTGGCAACCGAACTGATTGCATCAGGCAATAAGGATTTGTTTTACTGGAAATCGAAAAGTGATGCTGAGGTTGATTTCATCATCCAATCGGGTAATGAAATCTTTCCGGTTGAAGTCAAAAGCGGTTTAAGCAGAAACCTGAAAAGTCTCAGAAGTTATGCACAGAAATACCAGCCAACATTTGTCATTCGGATATCACCCAGAAATTTCATTGAGAAGAATGATTTCATCAATCTCCCGCTTTATGCTGCTTTCCTGATGATTAAATCAGATGCGATAATAAGGACAGTTTGATGAGGAGTGTCATGGTCGAAGACCCTGGCTAAGCGTAGTGAACGTCATGGACACCAAGCATCCAGGCGGATCGACTTGGCCCATCTTGCCTGTCCGGAAGTGGTTTTGCTCGTTCATATTCTTTTATGAAAATAAGTGACAAACATACATAG
>CAYZVJ010000138.1:0-5529 GCA_964481765.1 uncultured Rikenellaceae bacterium
AATGCCCTTTTCTGATTCTCCAGCGCTACCAATTCATATGCATTTGCTTCTGCTACTTTATCATATCTCTTCTCCTTATCTATGGTTGTTTTTGCTTCATCCCGGATTGCAAGTGCCTTATCGTATGCCTGAAGAGCCTGGTTTTTGTAAAGTCCCGCAATTTCGGTTCGCCGTTCACCAGTCGGGCTGCCGGCTAACCGGTTTATTTCATTCTCAAGAATCCCATAGAGTTCATCATTCACCTTCTGGTATTGAATGATGGCGTCGTATTTCAATTGCAGCGCCTCTTCTTCCATCACCGTTATTTTATCCATAGCCCTGACCACATCCCTTCTGTTTTTGGCACTATTGGCAGCCAATATTTCCTGGTTAATATTCTCCTCAACCTCTTTGGCGTTCTTCATGGTTTGAATTGCATTCGAATTGATCCGGATCAAGCCTTCAAATACAGGTTCTTTTTGATCCGGGAAGAGATCACTGATCAATGATTCCAGGTACTCTTCATCATTCAGTTGTTTCCCCATCATCGTTCCCGGATCCAGTTTCATTTCATCATCCAGATAGTAAGCTGACCGGTCGATCGGGAGAAAAGCATCGGGGTCTGAGGCTATTCTATTTTGTATCATACGGCTTTCAATCTCCCTTATTTCCTGATGTTTCGCATCAGCCAGATGCTGTAAATCATAGGTTTTTTTCTCCAGTTCAAGGATCTCCTGTTCAATGGACGATTTTTCAGTTTCATCACGAATCAGGCGCAATGCTAACCTTTTCTGGTCTGCCAACTTCCGGGTTGAGTCGGCTTGTGACTGAAGGGAAAGGGCCTCAGCCACCAGCAATTCATAAGCAGTCGGGGTTCCATTGTATTCTGCCTCCGGGATAGATTCTTTTTGGTCTACCGGCGATTTTAAAGTTATCCCATCCTGTCTGTTCTCCCATTCTTTCGGGATGACATTATTCTGGCAGAATCCGATCATCTTTTCAGTTTCCAGTTCCCTGATCTCATCTCTCTCTCCCAATTCCATAAAATGCCGGTAGTTTGAGATGGCTTCCGCAAATTCACCCCGCAGATGATGAACCTTGCCGAGGTAGTAATAAACATTATCCGGCACGTTGCCTACCGATGCCAGGTTAAGTTGTCGGACAGCCGTTTCAAGGTCTATCATCAATTCTGTCATACTTACCCCGGAGAAATAGTTAAATAACGGATCCCTGGGGTACTTATGGATCAGTTCCCGAAAATAGGCAAGACCATTCTGATAGTTCTCTTTTTCAAAATGGAACACTCCCTGGTTAAATGTCTCCTGATCCTGTTCTGACAACTCCTGGGCAATAGCAGTAAACACAACGGAGATCATACAAACAATCAAGAGAGGCAGTTTCTTTAGCAACCGGTATGGGTATGTCATATTGTTAAAAAGTTTCCAAAAAAGAAAAAGGCATGCTGACCCTATTTTCATGTAAACTTCGTAATTTTACCCAAATTAACAAAAAAGTTATGGAGCACAATAAAGACAGCACTGCAAACCAAGAGAAGCTCAAGGCATTACAGCTCACCCTGGATAAGATTGAGAAAGGGTATGGTAAAGGGACCATTATGAAATTGGGTGATAAAGCCGTTGCCGATGTTCCCAGCATTTCATCCGGCTCCATCTCTCTTGATCTGGCACTGGGTATCGGAGGATTTCCACGGGGAAGGGTAATTGAGATATACGGGCCCGAAGCATCCGGCAAAACGACCCTGGCAATTCATGTCATTGCCGAAGCACAAAAGAAGGGAGGAATCGCTGCTATTGTTGATGCTGAACATGCTTTTGACCGCTTTTATGCTGAAAAGCTCGGAGTAGATATTGAGAACCTCCTGATATCGCAACCCGATAATGGCGAACAGGCGTTAGAGATTGTAGATCACCTGATCCGTTCGGGAGCTATCGATGTCATTGTCATTGATTCCGTTGCGGCGCTGACCCCAAAAGCAGAGATCGAGGGTGAGATGGGGGATTCAAAAATGGGACTTCAGGCACGTTTGATGTCCCAGGCTCTCAGAAAACTGACGGCTAATATCAGCAAAACAAATACCTGCTGCATCTTTATCAATCAACTGCGGGAAAAGATCGGTGTAATGTTTGGAAACCCCGAAACCACGACCGGTGGAAATGCATTGAAGTTTTACTCATCGGTCCGCGTGGATATCCGAAGGATAGGACAGCTTAAAGAGGGTGAGGAGATTGTCGGAAACCGCACCCGGGTGAAAATTGTCAAAAACAAACTGGCTCCTCCCTTTAAAAAAGCCGAATTCGACATCATGTATGGCGAGGGAATTTCACAAATCGGTGAAATTATCGATATGGGAGTTGATCATGATGTCATAAAGAAAAGCGGATCCTGGTTCAGCTACGGTGATACAAAATTGGGCCAGGGAAGGGAAGGTGTGAAACAGATACTGGCTGATAATCCTGAACTCAGCGAGGAGTTGATAACAAAGATCCTGGAAGCCGTAAAAGCAGCTGAACGAAAGTAAAGTACAACGGCCCTGAAACATACCACCTAAAAAATATCAAAAATATGAAACGAAATAACGTAATCTCATTGCTGGGATTGACTGCTTTTTTGTTTTTATTTAACCACTCTTGTACACTGAAAGAATCCCTTCCGGAAGAGAGTGGTGAAACAACATTTACCACAACATTAACCACTATTGAAAAGGAGGGTGGCATTCTTACTCCGGAGATCCTTTGGAAATTCAGCCGGATTAGTGATCCACAGGTTTCTCCCGACGGTTTGAAGGTGATCTACGGTGTAACCCGTTATAATGCCAAAACCAATGAACGAAATACTGATATCCTGGTTGTTCCGGTGGAGGGCGGGGAAAGCACTATCGTTACATCCCTGGAGGGGGATGAATTTAACCATCGGTGGCATCCGAATGGGAGAAAAATCGGATTCCTGCATGCGGATAATGGAGAGGTTCAAATGTGGGAGGTCGATCCCGATGGAACAAACCCAAGAAGGATATCAAATATACCGGGAGGAATAAACAGTTTCGAGTACTCACCCGATGGCAGGAATATAGTATACACACAGGATGTAAAGCTGGATAAGACACCCGGAGAAATTTATGAAGACCTTCCCCTGGCGAATGTCAGAATCATTGAAGATCTGATGTACCGGCACTGGAACAGATGGCACGACTATGCATACAGTCATCTTTTTATATCACCGGTTTCCAGTGATACGATAAGAGAAGGAGTAGATATTATGCCCAATGAACCATATGATACACCCCTTTCACCCTACTTTGATTATGCTGAAATCACATGGAGCCCTGATGGACAGTTTATTGCCTATACCTGTAAAAAACTGAAAGGAAAGGAATACGCCCTGAGCACCAATTCCGACATTTACCTCTACAGCCTGGAGAGGGATGAAACGGAAAACATTACAAGAGGTATGATGGGATATGATAAATACCCGGTTTTTTCACCTGACGGGAGAAAAATGGCTTTCCAGAGCATGAAAACACCCGGTTATGAATCCGATAAAAGCCGCCTGTTCATTTATGACATGGAAAGCAAACGGATGGAAGACCTGACAAAAGATTTTGATCAGGATGTATCTTCCGTGATCTGGAGCAAAAACGGAAACAAAATCTATTTTGTCAGTGGTATAAAAGCCACCTATCAGGTCTATTCACTCGATCCTGAGACAAAAAAAATCAGCCAGCTAACTTCAGGAACGCATGATTATACTGCATTATGTCTTGCAGAAGAATCCCTTGTCGGAGCAAAAATGTCGATGTCCATGGCAACGGAACTCTTTGCTGTTGACCCGGCAAGTGGCGGTGAGCGTCAGCTGACGTTTGCCAATCAGCACATTTACGATTTCATTGAAATGGGAAATGTGGAAGAACGATGGATTAAAACGACCGATGGGAAGGATATGCTGGTCTGGGTTATTTACCCGCCCGGATTCGATCCCGGGAAAGAATATCCAGCCCTGTTGTATTGCCAGGGAGGTCCCCAAAGTGCTGTAAGCCAGTTTTTTTCTTACCGGTGGAATTTTCAGATAATGGCTGCCAATGGATATGTAATCGTCGCCCCGAACCGAAGGGGATTACCCACATTCGGTTCAGAATGGAACCGGCAAATCTCCGGTGATTACGGAGGCCAGAATATGAAGGACTACCTCAGCGCTATTGATGCCCTGAAAGCAGAACCCTTTATCGACGAAGAACGATTGGGAGCTGTCGGTGCAAGCTATGGGGGGTTCTCCGTCTTCTGGCTGGCAGGGAACCATGATAAACGCTTTAAAGCATTCATTTCACATTGCGGTATATTCAACTTTGAGAGCATGTATACATCCACCGAAGAGATGTTCTTTGTTAATTTTGATTATGGCGGACCGTATTGGGAAAAAGATAACGCAATGGCGCAACGCTCCTACTCTTTTTCACCCCACCACTATGTTCAGAACTGGGATACACCGATTCTCATCATTACCAGTGCAAATGATTTCAGAATTCCATATACCGAAAGCCTTCAGGCATTCAATGCCGCACAGCTGCTCGGAATACCCAGTAAACTGCTTTTCTTCCCCGATGAAACACATTTTGTTACCAAACCGCAAAACAGCATCTTATGGCAACGGGAATTTTTCGGTTGGCTGGATACCTATTTGAAAATACAATAGTCATACGATCGGTCCCGGTAACGTAAAAAAGGCGACTGACGAGAGACGCCTTACGAAACGGGCATCGTAACCGCTTACCGTTTGACGGTTTTCGGCAATCGAATAAAAGCGATCCGCCAGCTGAGTGTTTGACAAATAAAAAAAGAGAAAGATGAATGAAGAAACCGGCAGACTGTTCATTGAGAACACCAAGTACAAAAACATGGCTCCTTCTGCCCAGCAATTGGGGGTTCCTCAGCCTCCTTTGGAGTCTGCAAAAGCTTCTGATCAGGAAGTGATCAAACTACCCGATCCGGATTTCCGTTTTGTAAAATCGTTCGGACTGATTCAGGCAATCAATGAACGCAAAAGTGTGAGGCAATATACCGGAGATGCGCTGACAATGGAGGAGTTAAGCTTTCTGTTATGGTGTACACAGGGAGTCAAATCCCTTGTTCCCGGACATGCCACATTCAGAACTGTGCCTTCGGCAGGAGCTCGGCACGCACTGGACACCTACCTATTGATAAACCGGATTTCAGACCTTCCACAGGGACTCTATCGCTATCAGGCGGTTGACCACAATGTCTTTCCTGTCTCTTCTTCCCATGAATTGACCAATCACATTGTACAAGGTGCGTTAGGTCAGGAAATGATAAGGATTGCTGCAGTATGTTTTATCTGGGTTGCTGTTACAGAGAGAATGAACTGGCGGTATGGTGAACGGGGATACCGTTACCTCTTCCTTGATGCCGGTCATGTTTGCCAGAACCTCTACCTGAGTGCCCGAGCTATTCATGCCGGTGTTTGTGCTATCGCAGCCTTTGATGATGATCAAATGAATGATATTATCGGCATTGACGG
>CAYZVJ010000139.1:0-5450 GCA_964481765.1 uncultured Rikenellaceae bacterium
TCTCTACCGATATCGATGATATAATCGGCAACTTTGATCACCTCCATGTTGTGTTCAATAACGATTACCGTGTTTCCTTTATCGACCAGCCGGTTCAGCACCTGGAGCAGTACACGCACATCTTCAAAGTGAAGTCCTGTTGTCGGTTCATCGAGGATATAGAGGGTTTTTCCGGTATCTCTTTTCGCCAGTTCCGTTGCCAGTTTCACCCGTTGCGATTCTCCTCCGGAGAGTGTTGTGGATGGTTGTCCAAGCCGCACATAACCCAGTCCCACTTCCTTCAGGGTTTTCAATTTCTGCAAAATAGCAGGGACATTCTCAAAAAAATCGACTGCCTGGTTGATGGTCAGATTCAGAACATCGCTAATGGACTTCCCTTTGTATTTTACTTCAAGGGTTTCCCGGTTATATCGTTTTCCATTACAATCATTACAAAGGATGTAAACATCGGGCAGGAAATTCATCTCGATGGTTTTCACCCCGGCGCCCTGGCAACCTTCACAACGTCCGCCTTTCACGTTAAAGGAAAACCGCCCTGCCTTATACCCACGAATTTTTGCCTCTGTGGTTTGTTCAAACAGTTTGCGTATATCAGAGAACACCCCCGTATAGGTTGCAGGATTTGAACGGGGTGTTCTACCCAGGGGAGATTGATTCACCTCAATCACTTTATCTATCTTCTCAATCCCTTCTATTGATTCGTAGGGTAATGTATCTTTGGTTGATTTATAGAAATGTTTTGCCAGCGCAGGATGAAGGGTCTGGTTTATGAGTGACGATTTGCCGCTGCCGGAAACTCCGGTCACACAGATAAAATTCCCAAGCGGAAATTTTACGGAGACCCGCTTCAGGTTATTTCCGGATGCTCCTTTCAGGTAAAGGTGACCCATGTTTTGGTCTCTCCGTTTTTCAGGTACGGGGATTCTTCTTATTTTATTCAGGTATTCGGCAGTAAGTGTGTTGAATTGATGAATCTCTTTTGGTGTTCCCTGAGCAACCACCTCACCTCCGTGTCTCCCGGCAAAAGGTCCCATATCCACAACATGATCGGATGAAAGGATCATCTCCTTGTCATGTTCCACCACGATGACTGAGTTTCCTGAATCGCGCAATACTTTCAATGCACGGATCAGTTTTTTGTTATCGCGTTGGTGCAAGCCGATGCTCGGTTCATCCAGGATATAGAGTACATTCACCAGTTGCGATCCGATTTGAGTAGCCAGCCGGATTCGTTGGCTTTCACCACCCGAGAGGCTTCGGGCTGTCCGATCGAGAGAAAGGTAGCTCAATCCCACATCCAACATAAATTTCAGTCTTCCAAGGATTTCTTTCAGGATCTCTGCTGCGATCAGTTTTTGTCTGGCAGTAAGTTTATTTTCCAATCCTGAAAACCAGGCATACAGATCTCCGACATCCATGGCTGCCAGTTCGGCGATGTTTTTATTGCCGATCCGGAAAAAAAGGGATTCTTTTCGCAGGCGTTGTCCTGAGCACTCCGGACAGATGGTCTTTTTTATAAACTGGTAGCCCGATTTATGGTTTCTTCTGTTTCCATTGTCACCCTGTAAATTGTTCACATAATTAACGATTCCCTCAAAGCTCAGGAAATAGTTGGATGAGGAGCCGAGTGGCGTATTTACCAGTTTGAATGATTCTTCAGAACCATGCAATATCGTATGTATAGCTTCCTTTGGGATTTTCCCTATCGCTGTATCGAGGGTGAAATTATATTTGGTAGCAATGGCTTCTAATTGCCAGAATATCAGCGTATTTCTGTATGGTCCCAAGGGAAGTATCCCGCCATTTTTTATGCTGAGGGAGGGGTCTGGTATAATTTTATGAATGTCTACCTCATTGATGGTTCCGAGCCCATTGCATAATGGGCAGGCACCCTGGGGGGAATTGAATGAAAATGTATGGGGTGCCGGTTCGTTATAGGATATCCCTGTATCCGGGCACATGAGTTTTCGGCTGAAATACCGGGTATTTCCGGTTGTTGCATCCAGCACCATGATTGTACCCTGTCCCTGTGCCATTGCGGTCTGAACCGATTCCTTCAGTCGTCCGGAAAGTGATTTTTCAATGTACATTTTATCAATCACCATCTCAATGAAATGGGTCTTATACCGATCCAGTTTCATTCCGGGCAGCAGTTCCCTGATCTCTCCATCCACCCGCACATGGAGATATCCCCTTCGCCTCACCTGTTCAAAAAGTTCTTTATAATGTCCCTTTCTTCCTTTTACGACCGGTGAAAGGATCATGACTTTTCGATCCACAAACTCTTTTTTAATCAGGGAAACGACCTGTTCATCGGTATACCTGACCATTTTCTTACCGGTTTGATAGGAATAGGCCATGCCTGCTCTTGCAAAAAGCAACCGTAGAAAATCATAGATCTCTGTAATGGTACCCACTGTTGACCGCGGGTTTTTGTTGGTCGATTTCTGTTCGATTGAGATGACTGGACTCAGTCCGGTAATTTTATCCACATCGGGTCGTTCCATCCCACCCAGAAATTGTCTGGCATATGCAGAGAGGGTTTCCATATATCGTCTCTGTCCCTCAGCATAAATTGTATCGAAAGCGAGTGAAGATTTTCCGCTTCCACTCAGTCCCGTAATAACGATCAGCCTGTTTCGAGGAATGGTTACATCAATATTCTTCAGGTTATGCTCACGCGCTCCGAGCACATTGATCTGATCAATGCATTCAAGGGTTGTATCAACCGATGAACTCTCTGCAGTTTTTGCCAGATTATTCAAGGCTATGTGTACTTTCTTCTATTTTCCGGGTTCGTCCTCCCTCTTCAGGGATTTTTATCTGATAGCTTTTCCCCTTCTTATTGGAGAGGTAGCTCTCCCGCAACCAGGGGTTGAGGAATTTCAGCATTTTATAGTTGGTGTTAAAGCTTTTAGCAAACTCTGAAAAGTTTGAAACGGAACTATCAACGGCTACCTTGTAGCAGGGAATGGGCTGATAAAGGTCATCCTCTTCGAAATAGAAACCGTATTTCCTGGGATCTTCAAGGATCAATTTGATTGCCAGGATCCTGAAAATGTAGCGTGCCGTCTCTTCATTAAGCAGCAGATCATAATAATTCATTTCATCCTGTCTTTCAATTTGCCGGTCAACACCCCGTCTGCCATTGTTATAGGAAGCCGCTACCAGTGTCCAGTCCTGGTATTTTTCATATGATTTCAACAGGTATTTACAAGCTGCCACAGTTGATTTCTCAAGGTGGTACCGTTCATCTACTTCAGCATTCACCTCCAACCCGTATTCCCTGGCTGTTCCTTCCATCCATTGCCAGAAACCAACGGCATCTGCCGGTGATACAACATTCGATAATCCACTTTCCACCAGTGGCAGGTATTTGAAATCGTCCGGGATATTATATTCTTTTAATATCGGTTCAATAACCGGGAAATACCGTGTTGTCTTTTTCAGGTACAGCAGTGTCTGCGAATGAAAATAGGTATTAACCAGCAGTTCGCGGTCCAGGCTTTCCCATGTATCGAAATTTTCCAGTGGAACATTTTCTCCGGCAAATGTCATGCTATCCGGAATTTCCATTGCAAACACACCGTATGTCCTGCGGATCAGTTCCGACTCGTCAATTTCTTCATAACCGTTATTCATGAAGCTCAACGCCCCGATAATTAGCACCACACCAGGTATTAACCAGGTAAAAGGCCCCAAGTCCCATTTCTTACTGCTTTTCACCTTTGTCTCCGAATGTTTCATTTTGCTCATAACATATCCCATTTTAATAGCCAAAATGCAAAAGTAGTTTTTTTGAATGAAATCAGGAAGGAATGTTCCTCATGGAATACAACATCATAAAGCATCGACTTGCCTTTCCGGGAATTGAAGAGGGTATAAAAAAGGTGGGTTATTTAAAGATATAGCTCAAACCGGTGAATATACCAATGGAATAGGGGTGGGTATTTATGTTATCACTCCGGTTGATGGAGTTAATATAATACTTAAAGGCTGGTTCAAGGCTGAGAGAAATTGTTTCAGTAAGATTATATTCAAGCCCTAATCCAAGGGTACTGCTATAATTTATTGTTTTCAGTCCGTTAGTTTCCCCGATGTGTATTTTCGATCCTTCGTAGCTGGCATAGGCTTCGTTCCTTACCATAAAGTTTGTACTTACCCCACCGAGAATATTCAGATCCACCTTTTTATCGATCAACTTATACCGGATAATTAGTGGTACTTCGAGATAATCCAGACTTTGAATGATATGCGCATTCATTGGAATTAATCCTTCTTTCAGGGGGTCATACGTTTCACTTAGAGATAAGGGTTCGACCCGGAAACCGGATTGATCCTGAAAGTATAAGATATCATTCCGGGAAGTGATTGACCCAATTGAATTATTAATATCGAGATTCCCCTTGATGGGAAGGTTTATTGCTCCATTATTGGCTGATTTATACAATTGAATATCGTCGATTTGCTGGCCCATTCTGGAATAGTAAATCCCTGTATAGATCTTTATTTTAGGATTTGCATTGTATTGAATATGCAATCCTCCGGTATAGGTAAACATACCGTTTTCATGGCTATTGTAGCTATCGCGGTAGGAATCAAGGCTGTTTTGCCCAATGTATCTGAACGAATAGATTGGAGAGAACTGTCCTCCAACGGACCACTTTGGAGCTTCTTCATTTAGAATATCCAGGGGCATTTCAACCGGTAATGAAACAGTATTTTCACGAGAAGGTTCATCGCCAGAGAGGGAGAGGGTTGTCACCGGCTGAGTGATGGGAAGATGCAGATCACTTTTAGAAGCAATGAATCCGGGGGTATGTTCTGTTCGAACGGGCACCTGCGTCTCCCGGTATTGCATAATCTCATCGCTCTTCTGCCGTTCAGTCGGTTTAGCCGCATCTTCAATCCTGGTAACTTCATCCCTACCGGTTTTTGAAAGGGCAGCAAGCGGACTGGTTTCAACAGCCTGCTCTTCCAAGTCAGTTTGAGGTTCCTCCGTCACTGTTATCGTCGGTTCCTGCTGGCCGGTTTCATCTGCAACAATGGATGGGGGGATAATAGTCTCCTCCGGTGCAGGTGTCATTTCAGCTATATCCGTGGTTTCAGGCTGACTAAAAAAGAGCAGCCAGGCCGAACCAGCCAGTATAAAAAGAAGCACAGATGCAGCTGCAACGCTGTAGAAAAATGGTATTTTCCTACCCTTCTTCCGGATCCTGCCATGCACCGCTTCCCAAACGTCTGGTGGTGGTGTGACTTCCAGTCCAATCAATCCTTCTTTGAATACGCGGTCAATATTTGAATCCTGATTGATCATTAAATGACCTTAGTAATTTTATAATAATGTTTCAGCTTTTCCTGTAAAATCGCCCTGGCCCGTGATAAATTTGATTTTGATGTCCCTTCCGAAATATTTAACAAAGCACTGATTTCCTTATGTGAATAACCCT
>CAYZVJ010000140.1:0-2764 GCA_964481765.1 uncultured Rikenellaceae bacterium
CATACCTCAACCTTCCGGATATCAAACCCACGGAAGGCCAATCCTTTCCATGGATGAATTCCAAACCGGTAAGCTGGGAAAAACAGTCTCTTGCAGAAGAGGAATTCCTGATGATCAAACCGGATAAAAAGACAGAATACCAGCTATCCTATCATGCATTTTACGTGGAATCGGACGGGTTGTATGAATACAAAGTCGATGTGGAAAGCCCCCAGATGTTTGAGGTGTTCCTGGATGGGAAGAAGATTGCCACCAGCTACCAGGCTGCTGAACCTGAAAAAACCAACACCAAAACGGCTACACTGGATCTCGACCGGGGGAAATTTGTTGTCGTGGTAAAATCAATGTATATAAAAGATGATGAGAATGCATGGAAGCTGAAAGCCACCATAAAAAGCGATAATGAAGCCAAACCGCTCATCAGCATATCCCCTGAATGCAGCATGAATATCCACCACCTGCTCGAGGGGGTGAAACTGGGATCGGTATCCCTCTCACCGGATGGCTCGATGATCCTCATCAACTACAGCAGGGTAAATATCAAAACCGGAACAAGGAAATCCTGGGTGGAAGTGAAGGATTTTAACACGGGAAGGATCCTGCAGAGCTTCAGGAAGGAAGGTACAACCGGGTTCAGATGGGTACCGACCGGCAGGAAACTCTATTATACCGATGCTGACGAATCGGGTTCCTCTATCTGGGTTTTTGATCTTGAAACGGGAAAGGAATACCCGGTCCTTGAAGGCATTGAAGACCTTTCCATGCATCAATGGTCCGATGACGGAACATTTATCATCTTCGGAGTTACCGAAACAAAGAAATCCGACGATAAATCATCGCTCAAATACATGGATGAACTGGGCAACCGCACATTCCGGTCGAAAAGAGAGTCCTACCTCTATAAATACGATGTTGTTAGCGGAGTGAGAACCAGGCTTACTTACGGTGAACAGGGGACCAGCCTGAATGATATCAGCAAAGATGGGAAACAGCTAATTTTCACCACCTCCAAATACAACCCGACGGAAAGACCCTTCTCCCTGGAGAGCATGTACCTGATGAACCTTGCAACAGGAGAGGTGAAAACGTTATGGGAAGATACCCGCTGGGGTGGTTACGGTCAATTCTCACCGGATGGGAAAAAATTACTCATTTCCGGAGGACCGGATTGTTTTGGCGAGACAGGCCGCAATATTGGGAACAACCCCATAGCCAACAACTACGACAACCAGCTCTATATTTATGACATCGCAGGTGGGAAAGTGGATCCGATCACTACGGAATTCAATCCCTCCGTCGGATCAGCAGTATGGCATCCCCTGGATAACAGGATTTATCTGACTGCAGAAGATGAGATATACCGCAGAGCTTTTGTATGGGATCCCAAAACCAGGGAATTCAGCAGGATAAATACCGTCCCCGAAGTGATCGGATCATTCAGTATTGCCGGGAAGAAACTGGTTGCTGCCTATACGGGAACAAGCCTGGGAAGTCACGACCGTGCCTGGCGCATGGATCTGACAAATCGGGTTAGCAAACTGCTTGATGATCCTGAAGCGGAGACCTATCAGTATGTTGAGTTTGCGAAATCGGAAGAGTGGGATTTTGTTTCCTCCACGGGGGATACCATCCGGGGTTATTTCCTCTACCCGCTTCATTTTGATCCGGCGAAGAAATACCCGCTGATCGTGAACTACTACGGAGGGACCTCTCCCGTTTCAAAAAGTTTTGGTGGACGCTACCCTGCCGATATCTGGGCAGGAGAAGGGTATGTCGTTTACATTCCCCAACCCAGCGGTGCTACCGGGTTCGGACAGGAGTTCTCGGCTCGGCACCAGAACAACTGGGGGAAAACAGCAGCCGGTGAGATTATTGAAGGTACAAAGAAATTCATTGAAGCCCATCCGTTTGTGGATAAGGAACGAATTGGTTGCATCGGGGCATCCTATGGCGGATTCATGACCATGCTTCTGCAAACCGAGACCGACATGTTTGCCTGTGCCATATCCCATGCAGGGATTAGCTCCATCAGTTCCTACTGGGGAGAAGGATACTGGGGATACGCCTATTCATCGGATGCAACCGGTGATGCATACCCGTGGAACAGGAAAGATATCTATATCGACCAGAGTCCATTGTTCAATGCCGATAAGATCACTACCCCGTTGCTGTTGCTTCACGGCTCGGTGGATACCAACGTGCCGCTGGGTGAATCCCTTCAGCTCTGGGTCGGGCTGAAAATCCTTGGTAAACCGGTTGAGATGATCCAGGTAGAAGGGGAGGATCATCATATCCTGACCTATTCGAAGCGGATCGAATGGCACAATGCCATCATGGCCTGGTTCGATAAATGGCTGAAAGATGCCGGTCATGACTGGAAGAAGCTTTTCCCGGAAAGCGATTTGTGAAGAGTGAACAGTGAGCAGAGAAAAGAGTAAAAGAGGTGAGAAGTTTGACTATGTGACTATGTGACTTTGAGAGGGGGAGAATGTGAGACTAAGACTAAATGACTGAGGGACTCCAAATTCACAATAAACTTCTTCGGGCAAGTGAGATACAACATAACATGCTGGACTCAACACAAGCTCCAAAGGCCTGCCTGCGGCAGGCAGGAGCGCAATATAATAGCCCAGGGTAAGGCTGCGTAAGCAGATGCAACCCTGGTTTTATTGAAACCACGAATAAGCGGTCCAACTGAATTGTCCATAAACGGGAAATCGCTTCATGGACCGAAATATGCCAAACGTTAAAAAAAAGTACAGTC
>CAYZVJ010000140.1:2864-5380 GCA_964481765.1 uncultured Rikenellaceae bacterium
ACAGTCTCTACGACCAGCTTATTAAATTGTTTGCAGACTTTCTTGTCCCGAGGAATAATAATGGTTATCGTATAATCCAATTACTCAATCTTCCCAAATATATACCCCACGGAGATCCGGGCTACCTTGTTATAAATCGTAAGGCCATTTTCTCGATCTACCGATATGTTACCCATACCCAGGTCGTAGTAAAAACTGATCTGGATTGATTTTATCTCGACCCCCATCCCGAAAGTAAATCCCCAGTCCAAGTGCATAAAATCATCTTTTCCGGCTGTACCTCCCCAGGATATTTTATTATCAGTTTCAGACTTCACACCATCTAGTTTATTCTCTTCATAAATGCTCCCGGCTATTCCGATTCCAACATAAGGGCCGATTGTGCCATGAATTCCGAATGAACCAAAGTGCTGTGATATGGTAAAGGTTAAAGGAATATCGATATAATAAAGCGACTGAATTTCGTAAAAATCATGGGACTGTCCAATGCTATCCGTCCACGTTTCACTATTTTGAAAACCTTTTCTTGAGATCATGATCCCCGGTTCAAAAGCAAATCGGTTGCTCATAGGGATCTTCACAAAAATACTGGCATGAAAACCGATGAGAATATCGTAACCTTTACTATTAATACTGTTATCCTCTTCTTCCAGAACGTTTGATAAATTAAGACCGGCTCTTATGCCTATCTGTGGTTTTAATCGGTCGGGTTTTTCAACCGCTCTCTGCGCGAAGGAAGGGAAGCCCAGAAATAAAATAGTGATGAATAAAACCAGTGTTTTTGTCCGTTTCATGTGTAGAATGTTAGCTATTAAAATTAGATCATTGGTGCCAAAATATCAAATGTTTAGTGACTTTTCTCCGGAGAGAAGAAGTAAGTGGTGAAGGTTCTCGGTGCTGGGTAAAATGACCCGCCTATTTCAAGACTTCGGACTTCGTCCGACGAAGTCGGCGGACAAAGCGAGTGATGCAGTACCTGCTGGCAGTATAATACTTCACAATTTCGGTAACAAAAATATCCTCTTTTAAAAATCCGGATTGCTCGAGAAGCTTTTATTCAATAGCGGAATTTTGTTCGTACCTAAATACCCCGGCAGGGGTATAACAATGAGTATCCACCGGTGTTAACCGGTGGTATATCGGCCCGAAATATATACAACCCTAAAGGGGTTGAATTATTATTGCCAACCGGTTATTATTCAGCCCCCTGACTGCCGTCCAGGCAGGGGCGACATGTCTTTAGAAACGCTACCAACCAATGATTCAGACGGGCCAATTGCAATGTTGGACAAAAGGAAAAAGTTACATGGACCGAAGATCTGCTCAATGCTCATTAAAGAGATGTTATTGGGTTATTGAGTTAGTAGGTTATTGGGGTGTATTACGTTACGATCTTTGAGTTTAGGTCATGGATTAGAATTTTTATGGAACTTAGTTTAAGCTATACGACTATGTGCTCAATAACCTTATACACCACTAACTTAATTACAATATATAGAACCACCTTTTACTATTGGTGGAAGGTTTATCGCTCCCGAGGACCTTAGTGGTTATCACATAATACCCTACTTAATCAGTCCGAATTTATAAGCCAATGATATTCGGGTTACACGATTATTCCTTTTGAAGTCGTTATCCGTATAGTTTGAAATATTGGCCAATCCCAAATCGTAAGCAAATCGTAACTGAAATCCCTTAAACTCAGCTCCAAATCCAAGGGTTAATCCATAATCCAAAGATTTAAGACCATCTTTATCTCCCCAGGAGATTTTATCATCATTTTCTTCGTATTTGACCCCACCAGTTTTTGACTCATCATATGCGTTTCCTCCAATACCAATACCAAAGTAGGGCCCCGCTGCTGCAAATACCTTAACAATACCAATTTCGAGCATTACTTCAACCGGTATAGGAATATCCAGGTAATACAGATTATATTCCTGATAAAATGTTGTGTCCTCATATTCAGTATTATACTGAAATCCTTTGGTTGAGACCATGATACTGGGTTCCACGGCAAACCTTTTTCCAAACGGGATTTCAACAACTATACCGGCATGAAAACCAATTTTAGCATCATATTCATCACTACACTTACCATCATTGTCTTTTTCAAGAAAGTTGGCGATGTTTAAACCGGCTTTCAGTCCGATTTTTGGCAGGAACCTGTCGGGTTTTGAAACCTCCATCTGTGCGAATGAAGGGATGCACAGAATAGTTAAAATGATCAGCGATAACAGTTTTTGTCTCTGTTTCATATTCATTAGTTGGATGAGGTTAATACTTGTTTTTTCCGATCGCAGGCAGCATGTCAGGTTATAAATATAGATCATTGATACAAAAAAGTCAAATTAATAGTGATTATTTACCGGTCAGGAAAGAGCAAACTCTGTGGTTATCAGGAATAATGAATAAATCGCATTGGAAAATAGAAATCCTTTCTTAATTTTGCGGCGGTCGCAAACCGCCTTCGCTAAAGCTACGGAGGTCGCAGCGGGGTATAGCCACGCCGATGG
>CAYZVJ010000141.1:0-1920 GCA_964481765.1 uncultured Rikenellaceae bacterium
AAAAGCCAACAGTCTGTCGATATGAAACTAACCTTCGTCATCCAATCGATCCTGATGCTATCCATTGCACTTCCCGGGTTCTCCCAGGAAGATTTTCCATCTGATCTGGTCAACCCGGCCATGTTTGATCAGAACAAGGAAGAGCCCCATGCCACACTCATCCCACATGCCGATTGCCTGGCAATAAAATGGAATAATCCAAAAGATTCTCCCTTCTACAAATCGCTCAACGGGACATGGAAATTCAACTGGGTACGGAAACCCGCTGACCGGCCAGGAGAATTTTATAACCCGGAGTATGATGTTTCTGGTTGGAAGGATATTCCGGTGCCTTCAAACTGGGAACTGCAGGGTTACGGTATACCGATCTATGAAGACGAGTCCTATGAATGGACAAAAAATCCAAAACCTCCGGATGTACCAGGCGACTGGAACCCGGTTGGTTCCTATAAGCGGAAGTTTACTATTCCTGATGATTGGAAAGATCGCCAGGTATTTATTCATTTCGGAGCGGTAAAATCCGCCATGTATATCTGGGTAAATGGCAAGAAAGTCGGATACAGCCAGGGATCAAAAACTCCTGCCGAATGGAACATAACTCCCTGTCTGAAGGATGGGGAGAATGATCTTGCAGTGGAAGTGTATCGCTGGTCAGACGGATCATACCTGGAATGCCAGGATTTCTGGCGGATCAGCGGCATCGAACGGGATGTTTATCTCTTTTCCACACCCGACTTGCATGTCCGCGATTTTTTTGCATTTGCTACACTGGATGATCATTACCGGAACGGGATCCTGAAGGTGACTGCTGATATTACCAGTTATTTCCCGAAAAAGAAATACAATGGATATTACCTGGAGATCATGTTTGGTGACGAAGAGCAGAACCTGTTGTACAAAGCTGAACAGAATATAAAACTCAGGAAAGGCAATGCCACGATTGTCTTTGAAACCACCATTGAGAATCCTGCAAAATGGAGTGCTGAAACGCCCAATCTTCACATTATGGCCCTTCACATTAAGGACCAGGATAAAAACCTGGTGGAGGTGGTTGGGTGCCGGGTGGGATTCCGTAAAGTGGAAATCAAGGATGGTCAGTTGCTGGTCAACGGAAAAGCCATTCTGTTGAAAGGGGTAAATCGCCACGAACACGATCAGTACACCGGACATGTTATCAGTGAAGAGAGTATGCTGGATGATATCAGGCTATTCAAGCAAAATAACATCAATGCCGTCCGGACCTGTCATTATCCGAATGATACCAGGTGGTATGACCTGTGTGACAAATTTGGGATTTACGTTATTGATGAAGCCAACATTGAATCTCACGGAATGGGTTATGGTGAAAAAAGTCTTGCTAAAGATCCCGCCTGGAAAGAAGCGCACCTCGATCGCATACGACGCATGGTGGAGAGGGACAAAAACCACCCTTCCGTCATCATCTGGTCTATGGGAAATGAAGCAGGAGACGGCATCAATTTTTCTGCCTGCTACCAGTGGATTCATCAACGTGACAATTCCAGACCGGTTCATTACGAACGGGCTGAACTGGGGCCCAATACCGATATATACTGCCCCATGTATGCCCGGATCGAACGGATGGAAGAGTACGCAAAGGAGAAACAGGAACGTCCCCTTATCCTCTGTGAATATGCCCATGCCATGGGAAACAGTGTCGGGAATTTACAGGATTACTGGGACGTTATCGAAAAAAACGATCAACTGCAGGGTGGTTTTATCTGGGACTGGGTCGACCAGGGACTTGTGAAGAAAAATGAGCATGGAGAGGAGTTCTGGGCATTCGGAGGTGATTATGGACCGGAAAATATGCCGAGTGACGATAACTTCTGCATAAATGGACTGGTTAATCCCAACCGTACAGCACACCCCAGCCTTTACGAGGTTAAGAAAGTGTATCAG
>CAYZVJ010000141.1:2020-5321 GCA_964481765.1 uncultured Rikenellaceae bacterium
GTCACGCTTAAGGATGCAGAACCGCTGATACCTGCCGGATATGAAATAGCAAAAGAGCAGTTTACCCTCCCGTTCCATTTCGAACTTCCGGAACTTGATCTCTCAAAAGTCCCTGACCTGGAATTTATTACAGAAGGTGATGAAATTTCTTTACGTGGGGAGAATTTTAGTATGAGAATCAACATCTTCACCGGTGACATTGCTTCATACCGTTTTAATGGTCTGGAAATGTTTGTCAAAGGGCCAGAACCCAATTACTGGAGGCCCCCGACAGACAACGACTTCGGCAACCGGATGAACGTGCAGCTTGCGCCCTGGCGAAATGCTTCTAAAAACAGGGTGTTCAGGGATCTTTCCGTCAGGGAAGAGACTGGAAATATGCATATCATAACCGTTCGTTATGATATTCCGGATGTAGGTGGAACACACATTATCGAGTATACCATCCTGGGGAGTGGTGCAGTTAAGATCAAGAACAGCTTTTCCTATGCAGATTCGACCCTCAATGAAATACCACGATTCGGTATGAACATGTTTCTTCCGAAAGAATTTTCCGGGATTGAGTATTTCGGCCGGGGACCGCATGAAAACTACCAGGACCGGTATACCGCTGCGTTTGTGGGACACTACACCGCCACTCCTCAGGAGATGTATTATCCCTACATCAGCCCTCAGGAAAACGGAAACCGTACTGATACCCGGTGGATCAGTTTCAGAAACAGGGAAGGTGCAGGTCTTCTTGCAGTCGGCAGTCCGCTCCTGAGCGCTTCTGCCCTCCCCTATACAAACGAGGATCTCACACAGGAATCCCGCGGATCAATGCATGAATACGAACTGACAGAGCGGAATTTTATTTCGGTTAACCTGGATTACAAACAACGGGGTGTGGGTGGTGACAACTCATGGGGAGCCAAACCCCATGTGCAGTATCGCCTCGAAGATAAGGAATACAGTTACGAATTCTGGCTGATCCCACTCCAGCCCGGTGAGGATGCGTGGGAAAAGTGTAAGACCAGGTACACCTTTTAACAGGTGTAGGATCAATTAAGAAAATAGGGGTGCTGATAGGTCCTTTATCCCTATTGTCCGTTCCCCGTTGAAATGGTATCTCCGGGTGTAACAGTACTGTCTGCAAATTCGTATTTCAGGGGGAACATTAACGGATTTGTCTGTGTATGTTTCCTCAGCTCATCCCGGAGGAATCTTCCTTCAAACGGAAGGAATCCCTCTTTCTTCACCCTAATGTAATAGTAAGTAAAGCCATCCCGTATAATGATCCGGTTGATTTTTTGTTCCAGTTTATACCCATGCCTCCAGGTTGAATCAGCCATAACCAGCATCTCAGCTGAAGTGATGAGGGAAGGAGCCATGATCATGGGGTTTTCATAATACATATACGCTGCAGCAAAGAACACCAGCGGACGGACGACAGAAACGCCAAAGCTAAGGTACCCGAAATCCTCCGGTGAATGCTCCCAGGTGGGGAGAACTTCAGGACTAACAAAGGTTCTCTCCTCGTTCCAGATCCTGAAATGGACTGGAAGGGGATCATACACAAGATACTCAAGCGGAGATCCTTCCAATGGTGCAGCAAACAGTACATTACCCTCGGGACTGATTACCAGAAAACGCACCAGGTCATAATGCCCGGTTTTAAGCCTGATCTCTTCGCTGACAAACTGGTCGTTAAAACGGTACAATTCGATCTTCTCATCCTGCAAAACCATTTCACCCTCTTCGTTTATAACGGAAATGACTGCAATAAACAGGTTGGTGACAGCAGTGTCAACATCAGCCGATTTCATTGCAGGATTATCCTGGTCGACTGCAATTCCAATGGACAATGATCCTTCCGGATCCGCTTCAATGGCATTCTCTTCACAGGAAATGAACCCTGCTAATACACCAATGAGCATCAGGATAAAGAGGTATTTTGTTTTCATACGGATAGGATTAGGTTCACGCCTCAGAATATTGCAAAAACCATACCAGAAACGAATAGAGCGGATAAGTATGATTTTGGGATTGCAAGTCTGTAAAAATTGTTGGGAAATATAATTATATTTACTCCAACTGAAACTTTGGCTGCAGTAATTCACAAGATATCATTTCATACGATGGAGAAAAAAGAGAGATTGGTTCCGAAAGGCATCTGGTTACCCTTTGTTCTGATTACTTCCCTGTTTTTCTTATGGGGTCTGGCTAACAACATGACCGATACTCTGCTTGCTGCATTTAAGCGAATAATGAGCATGTCGGATTCACGGACTGCCCTGATCCAGATTTCATGTTATGGGTTGGGGTATTTCATTTTTGCGCTTCCGGCGGCTATCTACATCAAGAGGTTTTCTTACAAATCCGGAGTTTTGCTTGGGTTGGGACTTTACCTGATTGGTTGTTTTCTTTTCTTCCCGGCAAAATATACCGCAAATTATTATCATTTCCTTGGGGCATTGTGGATTCTTTTCGGAGGTTTATCAATCCTGGAGACAGCAGCCAATCCCTACATCATAGCCATGGGACATCCTTCAACGGCTACGCGGCGCCTGAATTTTGCCCAATCGTTTAATCCCATCGGATCCATCACGGGGGTATTCCTGAGTCAGATATTTATCCTGGCATACCTGGACAAAGCCGGAGCCGAAGAAAGGGCATCCATGACAGCAGAGCAATTAAAGATCATTCAAAACGGTGAGCTCAATGCCGTTACCACAACCTATGTTACCATTGGAGCCATATTGCTGATACTATGGATCGTGATCTATTTTGTGAAGATGCCCCGCACGGGCGATCAATCAGGCAAAATTGACCTGGGCCCCACACTGAAACGCCTCTTTAAGAACCGGAATTATATGCTGGGTACACTGGCCCAGTTCTTCTATGTGGGTGCCCAGATCGGGATCTGGTCTTTTACCATCCGGTATGCAATGAAAGAACTGAACCTTGAAGAGGTTCTGGCAGGATCAGAAAAGACAGCAGAACAGGTAGCAGCCAATTACTACCTGGCATCGCTTATTCTTTTCGTCTCTTCACGATTCATCTGTACGGCTCTGATGAAGTACATAAGGCCGGAAAAACTGCTGACTATCCTGAGCACAGTAGCTACTGTTCTCTGTGTTGCTGTCGTATTTGTCGGTGGATACCCGGGTGTATTTGCACTGGTGGGTGTGTCCGGTTGCATGTCTTTGATGTTCCCGACTATTTTCGGGATGTCCGTAAAAGGACTGGGAGAAGACACAAAAATTGCATCATCGCTACAGATCATGGCTATTGTTGGCGGAGCGGTGATCACTCAACTCGA
>CAYZVJ010000142.1:0-5248 GCA_964481765.1 uncultured Rikenellaceae bacterium
GAGTGAATCCACCGGATTTGTTCTTGCAGCTTTAATAGAATGATAAAGAACCGTTAAAGAACTCAGTATAAAAGAAGCAACCACAACAAGCAATACAGGTATGGAATTTACTTCAACCTGGTAGACAAATCCTCTTAACCAGGTCCTGAAAAGCAAAATGGCCACCGGGACAGAAATCACAACAGCCAGCAACGTTATTAGAAGTATCTCTTTCTGCAAGAGGAAAATTATCTGCCTGGTTTTTGCTCCCTGAACTTTCCGTATACCAATCTCTTTTGTTTTTCTCGCTGCTGAATAAGAGGACAATCCGAACAAGCCCAGGCAGGAAACCAATATAGTGATCAGCGAGAAGAGTCTGATTAGCTGAATCTGTCTTTTATCATTGTTATACTGTCTGTTGAATCTATCTTCGAGAAAAAAATATTCAAAAGGCATGTGCGGTATCAGTTCCTTGAATTTATTCTCCAGGTATGTCACCACTTTTTGCTGATCTGTTTTGCCCAATCTGACAATCAAATCATCATACTGATATTGTAAACGCAGCAAGAGGGGTTGAATTTCCTGGTGAAGTGATCTAAAATTAAAATCTCTCACTACCCCAACTACAACTGCATCGAAAAAAGTGAATTGCTGGATACGCTTACCCAATGGTTTGTCCCAGTTCATATACTTTGCCAGTGTTTCATTTATAATTACTGCACCAACTGAATCTGAAGGAAATTCGTTAGAGAAATCTCTACCCTCAATTAATTTAAGACCAAGTGTTTCCAGATAGTTATAACCGATAAAGAATGCCGGAATATTGTGCTCCTCCATACCATCCTCACCCTCAAACTTATAAAGTCCCCCCCAAGGATTTCCAGGATAGCTTCCACCCGACGTAACAGATTTTACTTCAGGAAGTTTCTTTAATCCATGCATCATTACCGGGACAGCAGCGACCATGCTGGGATCACGAACTGGAATAACAAGAAGATTTTCTTTATCAAATCCAAGGTCATGGTTTTCAAGGTAACCAATTTGTATATTTAATAACAATGTAAACAGAACCACAACAATAGCCAACATGATTTGAAGACTTACAAGGGCTTTCCTGGTTATAGCACCCACCGGTTTCAGTCTGAATAATCCCTGTATAATCAGTATCGGATTGAAAGATGACAGGTAGAAAGCAGGGTATAAACTGGAAAAGAAGCCAACAACCATGGTAATTGTTAAACAACCAATAAGAATCAGGGGTTGCCGTAAAAGGCCGAGGTGAAGAGATGTATCAAGAATTTGGGGGAATGTTGTAAACGCTAAAACAAATTCAACTATTCCGAAAGCCAATACCATCGATATGAGCGAAAACAATAAAGATTCAAGAATGAATTTAAAAACCAGTGACCTGCGGCTGGCTCCGACTACTTTTCGTAAGCCAATCTCTCCAGCCCGATTTAAAGACTTGGCTGTGGTCAGATTGGTGTAATTAATACCTGCCAATACAAGTATTAGAATTCCAATAATTAACAATGTGTAGAGAAAGGTTATATTCCCTGAAGAAAGATCGCCATCCAGGTTTGAATGGTAGTGAATATCGCGCAGACGGTGGAATATGGGTTCATACACCTGTCCATATATTTCTGCATCTTCCGAAATGTATTTTTCATAAAATTCCGGCCATTTCCTGTCAAACGCTCCCCGGTCAAATTTGTCATGGAATAACAGGTACGTATAGTCTTTAATTTCAAACATTGACCATTCCAACGAATGTAATTGTGCTAGCCGGTCATACGTTATGTAGGAGATGTAACCTGATAATTTCAATTGAGTATTGGAAGGTGGATCCTCGATTACACCGGTCACAGTCACTGAGAACTGATTATCGATTAGCAACGTTTCTCCCAACGGGTTACGGTTTCCAAAGTATTTCCCGGATAATGTCTCGGTCAATACGATCGTATACGGTTCTTTCAGGCAGCTTTCAGGATCCCCATAAATGAACCGGTGAGAAAAGACCTGAAACATTGAGGAATCGGCAAAAGCAAAATCCAGCTCCGTAAAAACATTTTCCCCATATTGAAACAGCAAACTGTTAATGCAATCTATTCTTACATAGGCTTCAATTTGTGGATATTCTTCAGCCAACCTTGGTCCTAGTTGTGGTGATGAGATAGCGAATATCCTGGGTTTTCCTGAAGTCACATAATTCTGACAAACCCGGTATATCCTGTCAGCTTTTTCATGGTGCGAATCATAAGTCAATTCATGATGTATATACAAAAAAATTATCATCCCGCAGGCTAAACCAATGGCAAGGCCTGCCATATTAAGCAATGTGTGTAATTTTTCCCTGAAAAATATCCTGAAAGCATGTATGATATAGTTCTTTAGCATAGAAATTGAATTTAATCATTTTGAAATCTATATTCAAAACATATACCAATAATTATAAAGTATTGATTCTCATTTTTTTATACAGATTTGAATACATTTCAATGCCATAGAGTGTGCGATATTGCTACAACTAGTGTTTGATTTTGACACATTTTTCTTACCTTGGAGGATGAAAACTGTTATTTTGTAAATAGCGTGTTAACGTGAAAACAAGCGAAGGGAATATATTGATCATCGATGATGATTACGACGTTCTAAAATCTTCCAGGATTTTTTTGAGTCGTTTTTATAGTAATGTACAGATAGAACAGGTTCCGGAAAATATTTTGCAACGGTTATCATCTGAAGAAATTGATGTCGTTTTATTGGATATGAATTTTCATAAGGGAAGACGTGATGGAGAGGAAGGGATGCAATGGTTGAATGAGATAATTAAGAGTAAACCGGAAACAGTAGTCATACTGATCACTGCATATGGTGATATTGAGTTGGCGGTAAAAGCGATTAAAGCCGGTGCAACAGATTTTATCCTAAAACCCTGGAAAAACCAGAAATTACTGGCAACAGTTTCCGCAGCGATGAAGCTCAGGGCATCCATGAATGAGATAAAGAATCTACAGATGGGGCAACGCCGGTTAATCGAAGACTGGAACAATACCTACGGTGAATGTATTGGCACCTCTCCTGCAATTACCGATACGCTATCTGTAGCAAAAAAAGTAGCAGGGACATCGGCCAATGTATTGATACTTGGAGAAAATGGAACAGGTAAAGAACTAATTGCCAGGACAATATATCAATGGTCAGATCGAAAGAATAAGATATTCATACATGTTGATTTGGGATCTATCTCTGAAACACTTTTTGAGAGTGAATTGTTCGGTCACATAAAAGGGGCATTTACCGATGCTATTGAAGATAAACCGGGCAGGTTTGAGCTGGCTTCCGGAGGAACAATTTTCCTGGATGAGATCGGGAATCTTTCAATCCCTCTCCAGGCAAAACTACTTTCAGTTTTACAGAATAAAACCGTTATGCGTGTCGGATCAACCAAACCGGTACCGGTAGATTTCAGATTGATCTGTGCAACAAACATGGATCTGCAAAGCATGATGAAAGAAGGAAAATTCAGGGAGGATCTGTTTTACCGTATTAATACCGTTGAGATCAGTGTTCCCAGTCTCCGGGAGAGAATTGAAGATATACCTCTTCTCTTTGATCATTTCTTCAATCAATTCTCAAAAAAGTATAAGAAATATGGGCTGAAGGTTCAACCCGGCACCATTGAAAAGCTTCAGCAATATGACTGGCCGGGTAATGTCCGGGAATTTCAGCATTGTATCGAACGGGCAATCATTCTGAGTGAGAGGAAAGAAATTATGCCCGATGAGTTTTTACCACCAACCCATGCTTCAAGGCAATGGAGTAACCAACAGGAACATCGTCTGGATCAGGTTGAAAAAAACCATATCCTTGAAATCATAGAGAAAAACGGAGGGAATATTACCAAAGCAGCTAAAGATCTCGGCATCTCAAGAAGCTCATTACACCGGAGGTTAAAAAAGTATGACCTGTAAACGATATACAATCGCCTTTATTTTAAGGATTAGTCTCCTGATTCTAAATGCACTCCTGCTAAGTGTTTTGATCGTTATCTTTTATGATAAAAAACTTATATTCCTGCCTGCCATCTCCCTGGTTATCCTCATCTTTCAGATCATTGATTTCTTATTGAGTGTATCCCGGACCAACAGAGAGCTGAATATATTTCTACTTGCTTTAGGTAGTTCTGACTTCTCCGTTAAGTTCAAAAACGAGAAACTTGGATCGGGTTTCGATGAGGTAAGAGAAACCATGAACAGGATTATTGAGTCTTTTGAACAGGATGGAATTCAAAAAGAAGTCCAGGTTAACTATCTAAATGCCATTTTGAGAAATATAAATATTGGAATTATAACCATCAATAAAACAGATAAAATTGAACTCATAAATGACCAGGCAATGAACATCCTGGGAATACCAAGAATCAAATACCTGCATGAGCTCAGGAAGGTTAATCCTGAGTTTGCTGAGCAGATCGAATCAATGAAACCAGCTGATCATAAACTTTTGGAGTATAAAACAGATGATGAGATAAGATACCTGTCGGTGGCAAAGAATACGATCAAGCAAAAAGATGCTCCTTACGGTATCTTCACTTTCCATAATATCCGGAGCGAGATTGATCAAAAAGAGATCGAATCATGGCACAGGCTTATCAGGATTTTGAGGCACGAAATTATGAATTCGGTAACTCCCATCTCATCACTTACAGAAACAATTATGATGCTGGTTGAAGATGAAACGGGTAATGTAAAAAAACAATCAGACCTTGACCAAAAAGATATTGAAGACATACGGGAAAGCATCAAAACCATTCAGTCCCGTAGTGATGGTCTGTATGATTTCGTCGACAAGTACAGGGAAGTATCGAAGATCCCTGATCCAAATCTCAGCGCCATTGAGATAAAAGAGCTTTTTTCTTCAGTCAGTCTTTTATTTTCAGCCGAACTTGAAAATAATAACATCAGGCTGGAAACCCTGTATAAAAAAGAAGGGCTTGCCATTAAAGGAGATTTTCAAATGATTGAGCAGGTCCTGATCAACCTGATAAAAAACAGCATCCATGCAGTAAGAACCATTCAGGAACCTGAAATCACATTGATTAGCGATGAAACGGATGAGCATGTGGTAATCCAGGTCAGGGATAATGGGTGCGGAATAAAGCAGCATGAGATGGATGAAATCTTTGTACCGTTCTATTCAACCAGGGAATATGGAACGGGTATCGGTCTAAGCCTTTCAAAGGAGATCATGTGGCGACATGGAGGAA
>CAYZVJ010000143.1:0-5154 GCA_964481765.1 uncultured Rikenellaceae bacterium
TAAAATTTTAAAAAGGTAGCTGTCCCTGGTTATTCAGTTGGTTTTATTCAATGTGGAGTGGGTGTTATTGTTCCTTCGGGATGTTCAGGATAACAAATTCGAAGGAGTCTAAACCTATTGAATGATCCTCACGGAGATCAAAATCACCAAAAACAGGCTCCGACTCTCCATCAATTTTCCCGGTAAGATCAAGCTTCAAAGCCTTTTCTGACAGGTTCATGACAACAATCACCTTTTCGCCCTGCCATTCCCTTGCAAATGCCAGGACATGGTCATCATCAAAAACAATGGGCTGGTAATTACCGTGTCGTAACGGCATGTATTGCTTTCTCAGGGCGATGAGATTCCGGTAAAGATTCCAGAGCGACTCGGGATCATCTTGCTGGAGTGACAATGCAAACCGCTCAGCCCCACCGGTTAAAAAAAATGACTGATCCCACCATTCCCCTGTATTTTTGTAAAACAGGGCAATTCCGGGAGTATCCGGGTCCGGCGTCCAGGGAAACGCTTCGCGTACCGGGATGTGGTTGGCATCGGAGCCCCACTCTTGTATTTTCCCGGTTACGCCCAGTTCCTGACCATAGTAGATGGAAGGAACACCAGGTAGCAGGAGATTTAGCACCGCTGCCGCCCTTAACAGTCCATTGTTTTCACCGACAATGTTTGCCCAACGGTCGGTATCATGGTTTTCTATGAAATTAACACTGTAGGTTCCTTCCGGAAATCGGTTTAATGTTTCGATTACTGCTTCATGAATTTTCGAAGGGTTGATCCTGACAGGAGCACTGGTTCCTTCATCGTACATGGTGCTTGTTGCTGCTTCACCTGCCATCGCAAATTTCAAGGGAAAATTGAAAGAAGCATCTGCTCCGCTCCGGTGTACCATTTCATCCCCGTATTCCGTCCAGTTTGCCTGTTCTCCTACAATAAACAGGTTCGGATTTATCTCTTTGCAACGGGTAAAGATGGGGTTCCAGAAATTACTGTAAAGGTTCGTAAATATGCCTTTATTATCAAGGTCATCCATGATGTGATCAATCCGGAAACCATCCACGCCGTCATCGAAAACCCCATTTCCGTCCGGATCGACCCAGAAAGCATAGAAATCCTTCATCCACTTTTTTACTTTCGGATGGTTCAGGTTCAGGTGTACGATAGAATATTTCTTATCAGGCCATGCGTTGAATTCATACAGGTCCGACCTGGTTGGCATGAAGAGCTGCTCCGGATATTGATTCTCAGGATCGCTGTAATAGACGAAATCATCATACCGTGATGCGGGATTTTTATACGAATCATCAAACCACGGGTGACCACTCTGAACATATTGCGTTTCCATATCCATCAGAAACTTCATTCCCCGCTGATGGACTGCTTTAATAAAATGAATGTACTCTTCCATTGTTCCGTATTCCGGGTCAATCTTCTCGTAATCTGTCGGGAAATAATTGTGGTAAAATCCGGATTCATAGAGCGGTGTAAAAAGAATGGTCGTGACTCCCAGCGACTGGAGGTAGTCTAATTTCTCAACAAAACCATTCAGGTCTCCATGCAGGTCACCGTTGGAGTCGTAAAAACTTCTCGGCATGACATGGTAGATGATCTCGTCTTTCCAGTTTGATTTTTCCGGATCCGATTCAGTAGTACAGCGACAATTTATCGAAAGAATCACAAGAACGATTATAAAGTGTTTTAACATGATTAAATTCATCCCAAAATGTTCTCATAGATAATAAAAATTGATCAAAGTTTTATGATATGGGAAATACTATTTACTATTTTATTATCTTGGAGGAAAATAGGGTTGGAATTATGCAGGTATACCAGCGCTGGTTTATCTGCAGATCATAAAAAGGCTCCGATGGCACCACTATTCACATTGATTATAACATTGATTGATCCGCTCAGGGCTTATCTTGAAATGGCGGTATTTGTGGCCTTGCTGGCAGTTATTATCTGCCTCTTTTACCAGCTGGCCAAGAAGCGGTATTTTATCCGGTCGATCCTTGATAAACTAAACATCCGGGATCCGAAATCAGAACAGGAGGAACTGTTCAGGGTGCTGTCAAAACTGCGAATGTTCGAATTCGGGAAAGCCATTACCCGGGATGAATTTTTCAATGACAAGATCATCAATTACATTTTTGAGGACAAGGAGGAAAGAAAGGTATTCCTTCACTATACACGGGAGGAGGAGGTTGCCCAATCGATACTGAAGGAGGGATTTCGGTTCAAATATAGCTTTTACAAAACGGCAGATAAGGTCTTTAAGGATAAATTGTACCTGATCTATAAACACAACCATAACAAATATTTCGGGAAATATGTGGTGGTGATCTCTTTTTCGAGAGAAACCTTTGAACTGTACGCCAAAAAACTGAAAAAGATTGCATTGCAGGGAACGGCCATTGAGCAGGTTTTGACCGAGGTGCCACCCTACCTGGATGAGGATGAAGAGGTGGTCTATACCCTGTCGAACCATTTTCTGAAAGGATATTTCAATTACGAGGACGGGACGATCATTGATAATCCTGATTTTGATCCCGGATACAGGTCACCTGTATTCGACCAGAACCTCGAGAAAATAAAACAATCGGGAAATTGAAATCTGCTGAAGGTATTTTACAAATTTCATGAATAAACTTAACTCCTCGTCGCTCGACTTCAGATCGGGCGACGAGTCTTAATAAAAGGCATTCAATAATTTGGTGTTTACCAATCAACATACATCGGTACAGCACGCACGGTCTGACCGGTTGTTTCCGGTCTGACCGATAGAAAGATACGCCACCCGTCACCCGTCCCTGCCCGACTGCGTCGTTCAGGCGGGCGACTGTGTCATCCGGGCGGAGACCCCAGATGGGTCAGACGGTATGTCGTAACAAACACATAAAATTTTTTTTATGCATTTTGAAGAAGGCTATACTTACCATATTTATAATCGGGGAATCAATCATCAAAAAGTATTTTTTTCGGATGAAAACTACATTTATTTTCTGGATAAGGTTAAATGTGAAATTGTTCCGATATGTGATATTCTTGCTTATTGCCTACTCCCAAATCATTTTCACTTTTTAGTTCATGCCAATAAGGAATCTTGCAAACCTTATCAGACTCGAACCGGGAATTTCCTTAATGCACAAAACCTGTCAAAAAAGTTTGGATTGCTTTTAAGTTCATATTCACAAGGGATTAACAAAAGAAGGCATAGAGTTGGGAACCTATTTCAACAAAGAACAAAAGCTAAATGTTTGAATTTAGAATTTAGTAAAATTGACTACCTGATTACTTGTTTTTTGTATATTCATCAAAACCCACTTGAAACAGGATTGACGAGCAACTTAGAAGATTGGCCTTATTCTTCGTTTATTGAATATTTAAGCAAGTCGAATAATGGCTTATGTAATCAAGAATTGACAAAAGAAATGATAAATCTTGATTGGAATAATTTTTATGAACAGTCGAAATACATCATAGATAATAAAGAAATATTAGGTATATTATAAGATTTGGGGTCACAATATCCGTCAGACCCTGAACGGGTCAGACGGTACAGTGCGCACGGTCTGACCGCTTTTTTCCGGTCTGACCGATAGAAAGATACGCCACCCGTCACCCGTCCCTGCCCGACTGCGTCGTTCAGGCGGGCGACTGTGTCATCCGGGCGGAGACCCCAGATGGGTCAGACGGTATGTCGTAACAAACACATAAGAAACAGAATCATGAAAACTACACGTTCAAGAAGAGAATTTCTGAGATTATCAGCAGCAGGTACGGTGGGAGCTATGGTACTTGCACACTATTCCTGCAAAACGAAAGGTACTGCTTCTGCGGAATCAGAAGCAGCAGATCCCAAAACCTTCGGTATCGGGCTTCAGTTATACACGATCCGCGATGCTATGGAGACCGATGTCCCGGGATCATTAAAAAAGGTATCTGACATGGGGTATAAATACGTCGAGCTCGCCAATTATGCCAATGGAAAGTTTTACGGATACGAACCCGATGAATTCAGGAAGATGGTTGAAGGCCTGGGTATGGAGATCCTCAGCAGCCATACACAGGTTGAAGCAGAAGGTGTTACTCTTGAGAATGCAGAGCAGATGGCTGAAGATCATGCCAAACTGGGTGTGAAGTATTGTGTACAACCCTGGATTGTTGAAGAAGCACGGACAACCATTGCCAGTTATCAGAAAATGGCAGCCGACTGGAACCATGTTGGTGAGATCATGAAAAAGCATGGTATCCGGTTCGGATACCATAACCATAATTTCGAGTTTGATGTTGTGGAAGGCAAAGTTCCTTATTACGATGTCTTCATGGTTGAGTTGGATAGCGATCTCGTCACGATGGAAATCGATCTTTTCTGGGCAACCAAAGCCGGACAGGATCCAATTGAGATGTTTAACAAATACCCGGGCAGGTTCGAGCTGTTTCATATGAAAGACATGTTCACCCATGAGAAACCCTATTTCACCACCGAGGGAGTTACCGATTTTGCTCCGGTAGGCGCCGGGGTGATCGATTTCAAGAAAATACTGGCAGCCAAAGATGTTGCCGGCATGAAATACATGATTGTCGAACAGGACAGCACCAGGGATGGCAAACCGTTTGATGCCATCCGGACCAGCATTACCAACCTGACAACCAGGATATTGGTTTAATCACACGACTACTCACCGGGTGACTCCAACCCGGTGAGTTTTTTAATCAACAGAATATTTAAATTATGCATCATGAAACATTACCGTTATTTGTTATTTCCTGTTATTGCCATGATTATGATTTTGAGTTTTACGGTCCATACTACCATGGCGCAGAAGCTGAAATCCGGTCCACAGGATCTCTGTTTCTTCTCAAGTGTTGATGAGACAGATCAACCGTATGCCGTTTATATTCCAAAAAATTTTGATGAAAACAGGAAGTATCCCCTGGTGGTTTTTTTACACGGTGCCTGGTCCAACCACAGACTGGGATTACGTCGTGTTTTTGGACAGGGCAATATCCAGGGGAAGGATTTTATGACACCCGGTTTTGTTCCTATAGAAACCGACCTTGAATCGACCCGGTACTGGCCTGAGTTGAAGGATGTGGATTACATTGCTGCAGCTCCGTATGCCAGGGGAACAGCAGGATACCAGGGGATTCCTGAAC
>CAYZVJ010000144.1:0-5148 GCA_964481765.1 uncultured Rikenellaceae bacterium
CGAAGATACAAAATAAGGGATTTTTTCCTATAATGCAGAATCCGAAATCTGAACTTTTGTTTCTGAAAATTGTTACTTTTAAAATGAGTTATTATGGTCCAGGATTTCATGCTAACGGATTATGTTAACAAAGAATGGAGGAACGAAAAATGAAACAGGTCAGAGCATTTCTGGTACTTTTTTTTATATCAAGTTTATGGATTACCGTTTACGCTCAGAATAATCAAGAGGTACATTCGATGGAGAAAAGTGATTCAATGAAGGTAAAAAAAAGTGATGAAGATTGGAAACGTCTTCTCACACCGATGCAATATCACGTCCTTCGTGAAAAAGGGACTGAATATGCATTCACAGGGAAATATGATCATTTTTTTGAACGGGGACATTACGTATGTGCTGCGTGTGGAAACCTGTTGTTCGAATCGGACACAAAATACAATTCCGGATGCGGCTGGCCGGCGTTCAATGACAAGGCTTCATTAGAAAACATCATCACCCGGGTTGACCGGTCAGATGGCATGGTGCGAACCGAGGTGATCTGTGCACAGTGTGAGTCCCATCTCGGACATGTTTTTAAGGATGGTCCTCCCCCAACCGGCTTGCGGTATTGTATCAATTCAGCCGCTTTGAAGTTTATTCCCGATGGTGAGAAAGAATGATACAACCGGGTGCGTTGCACCGCAATAAACTGGTTTAACAAAAGCAGGTTTTTCAGGGGTTATTTAATGGTTGCGTTGGTTTTTTTAAGTAAATGAGGTTCGAATTCCTTGATTTTAGCACCCTCAACGTCTGAGGCATTGAAGGGAAACTAGATGAAAATAATAAACCAACAACTAAACCTAAAATTAAGAGAAGTAAGGAACCGAACCTCATTTACCAAAAATCATCCTGTAATTAAAACGGAAAATAAGGTATTTTATTATTAATAATCAAATCTGATCTGTCGATCTACCCCGTTTTGATGATTTATTCTAAATACAAAATTACAGGCAATCTATAACAAACTATTGATTTACAACATCCTTGTCAAACAACGCTAATAACTTTTCTAATTTTGCTTTAAATATAGTATAATAATTCATAATCCCATCATCTAAAAAACGAAATTTAAAATCGATTTTTCTTTCGATAGGAGTTTCGTGTTAAATCATTATTTTTAGGAAATTTTTCAGCCGATGCGAGCCGGTTTTTCATTCTTCCTTTTTTTCTGTCTGTTCAACCTCCTGCTTGCAGGTCTTCCATCCGGTTACAACCAACAGGATACCAGTCGGATTGATACTTCCGAATACATCCCGAATGATCACAATTATAATCTGATCATTGCCTCTTTTTATGGTTATCCTTCAGAAGTACTCCGTTTATTAAACCTCGGTGCAGACCCAAATACAAGAACATTCGAAGGCATTACACCCCTGATGTATGCCGTGCAGAACGGTGATCTGACAACAACTAAAATCCTGGTTTTTAACGGTGCCAATGTAAATTATAAACCCCTGGATGGTGTTTCCGCAATCATTGCAGCTTCACGTTACAATTTCCTGGAGGTTGTCGATTTTCTTATTCGCAACGGTGCAAATGTAAACGACAGGGACAATGATGGTGCATCATCCCTACTCTACAGTGCCGGATATTATTACTATGAACTGTGCGAACTCCTGTTGTTGAATGGAGCCAATCCGGAAATCAGGGATAACGAAGGAACCACACCGGTAATGGCTGCTGCCTATGGAGGGAATCCCGATGTGATCGATTTGCTTATCCGGTATGATGCAAATATAAACAGTGCGGATTCAGAGGGGACAACGGCCCTGATGACTGCGGCACAGAATGGCGATACAACCATGATCCGGATATTAACCGGTGTTGGAGCTGATCTCAACCAGCTCAATAAACAGGAATACTCAGCGCTGGATATTGCTATAATAAACGGTCATATGGATGCTGCCGAACAGATCATCTCCCTGGGAGCAAACACGGAAGGCACCGGCAGAAAAAACCCCCATTCCCTGGCCATGCAATACGGCCACCCTAAACTGGCACGAGAGTTAATTGATCTGGGGATAAAGCCAAGACGATTGCCTTCATTCAATCAATTGTTCATTTATGCCGGGATCAATACCGGTTTTAATGATCTTATGGCAGGTGGTGAGTTGGGACTTAGAGATCCCGGGTACAAGATCAATATTCTGGCCGGTTATCAGGTCAGACTATTTGCAAAGCGGATCCTGAAAAAAACCGGGGATGACACCTATATTCAATTATGGGAAAACAGGTCATTAGCCTACCTTGGATTGACAAAAGAGTTTGTTTTGATCCGACAATCCGATAACAGGGAATTTGGTTTGTCAGCCGGTGTGCTCGGAGGATACACGTTCGGGAGAAACTACAGGGGGTCAGAAAAACATCCCGATGAGTTGTGGAAGGCCATCCCTGCAGCAGGTCTTTTTTGGGGAGGAGAAAGGTTCCGGATGGAATTCAATTACCACTACCTTAACCTGGACACCCATAAGATATCTCCTCATCGTTTTGTTATCGGTTTGAAATACAGGTTCGGATTTCAAAACCGCCAGACAAAGGAGAAGATCATTACGTGGTACTGATAAAAAAAACGATGGAATGAAATCAATCAACCCAATGAAACGGATGATTTATTTTGAACGCCTGACATGGCTGGTTCTTATGGTGTTGATGGTGACTTCATGCGATGAAAACATCGTCCTGTTTGAGGTCGATTGTTCAGAGTGCTATACTCAACGGCCTGAATATGCACCGCTGACCATTGAACTTACCATCAATGAGGAGAATCCGGAGGTTCCCTTTACCATTTATCTTGGTGAATATGAGAAGGGCCAAATCAGGATTGAAGATACTGCCCACTATTCGGTGATCAGCGTGGATCTTATTCCAAGCCGCTACTATAGTGTACGGGCCGAGTATCACATAGGGGATAAAACCGTCTATGCCCTGGACGGGGATGAGATTGAACTGGTCAAGGTCACCTCACAATGTGATTCGGTCTGCTGGGTTATCCGTGGAGGGGAAACCGATGTCCGGTTAAAATACGAAGATCCGGATGATTTTCCGAAGTGATCACTTCGTTGAGTGGAATACCAGCAACGGGATATTGGTATGATAGAACAGTTTTTGTGCCAGACTCGGATAGAGCCATTTGGTGATGATATTCCGCTTGTGGGTTGTGAGGGAGATAATATCAACATTTGTCATACGGATAAATTCATCCAGACCTTCCATAACATCCGGATTATCCAGCAAGATGCATTCCACCCGAAATCCGGGATAGGAGGACTTGAAATATTCGCGAAGCCCTTCCATCTTAATTTTTTCCCAGTAACCCTCATGCTTCTCACCGACATGAATACAATAGACCTTCATATCAAACCGGGAAACCAATCCCATCAATTTACGAATTGCTGTGAAATCTGATTCATCAAAATCGGTGGCATAGATGATTTCATTGGACCATTTCTTTTCGTCAAAAGAACAATTCTCGGGAATTGCCAATACAGGAATGGTTGCCTTCTCAATAACTTTTCGGGTGGAGCTGCCGATGAAATCCGGTTTTCTTTTGCCTGCTCCACGCATTCCGAGGACAATCAGGTCGGATTGATAAATGTCGCCGGCTTTCATAATAACGTCTGCAACCAATCCATCGATGAGTGTATAATTGAGTGTAACCCCCTTAATTTTCTGCTTCTCCATATCTTTTTTAAGCTCCTCAACATATTTTTCAAGTGACACCCCTGCCTCTTCCCGGATGCTCTCCAGGTGGGTGGTCAAACTCCTGTCAAAAGCGAAAGATTCATCATAGGGGACAGTAATCACATCGGGGCTGTAGTAGGCATATAACAATTCTACCTCTGCCCTTAGCTTTTCTGCCATACGGATTGCAAACCAGCAGGCATTCCTGGAATAATCGGAAAAATCGATGGGTACCAATAGCCGTTTGATTTCAACTATCTCATCTTCGTTTGCTATTTCTCCCGTTTCCATTTTAAAATCACCCAACGCCTTTAACGCCTGTTTGAGGTCCTTCTCACTGATCTTAACCTTTACCCCACCCGGTGTACCCGGATGGATCAGGTTAACATTTGTGAGAATACATTCAATTCCTTCCGATTCGAGACGGGTCTTCAGAATCTCAGCCCGGGAATAGGTCTCGGTTGCAATGGTGACCAGCTTTTGATCCATACCCTGTTTATTTTACCCGGGTAGCTATTGTAATGTGCACTACCCAAATCATGCAATAAAAGGTACGAAATTATCGGGAAAAAATCAAATGCACGGTGTAAAATCCGTGGTAAAGAAAGGTTTAAATTATTATTTTTTTATGGTAACCGTTGCGGTTTGGGGGATAGATCCTCCCTGTTCCTCATAGAGATTTTTATATTTTTCAAATATTTCTTTTGGTTGTTTCTTTCCATTAATCCGGAGATTGTTTGCGGATAATTCGAAATCGATCGGTTCACCCTCGGAGTAGAAACCATCGATAACCAATTGCTCTTCAATAGCCCGGATAGCCTTATTCTCTTCCCTTTCGTGCATCCGTTCCCTTTCCATTGCTTCCCTTTCGTGCATCCTTCTTGTCTCGTCCACCTGACGCTCTCTTTCCTGCTTCTGCCGTTCCTGCTCCATTAGTTGGCGCTGGAGTTCATGCTCCCTTCTGATCTCCTTTTCCTGATCGCTCCGCTGGGCATCAAAATCTTCGCGTTGTCTCAGCCGTTCACGCTCCTGTGATTCCATTCGCTCTTCGTATTCCATACCCTGAATCCGCTGTATTTCTTCCAATGATTCACGGATCGCAATTCTGGTTTCTTCCAACTGCTCTCTCATCTCCTGAGAAAATTGCCGGTTGAATTCCCTCATGGATTTTTCAATCTCCCTGAGATTCTGCTGCAACTCTTTATTGATCTTGCTTGTATCAAAATCATGCCTGTACTGTTCAATCTCCACCTGCATCTGTTGGAATTTCTCCTCAAAATCAGGGAATTCAATTTTCTCCATCGACTCCCTGATCTGCTGCAAAGCCTGTTCCATCTCCTGCTTAACGTTTGCCCAATCCTGCTCTTTAAATTCCTGCATTGCTCTCTCTAACTCCTCCCTTGCCGTTTCAAGCTCCTGATCTATCCG
>CAYZVJ010000145.1:0-1876 GCA_964481765.1 uncultured Rikenellaceae bacterium
TAATAGCAGTAGGTTCCGGCACAAAAGATGTCGAGATGGAAGTCAAAAAAGGCGACACCGTCTTGTATGGAAAATATTCCGGAAGCGAAATAAATGTTGACGGAACGGAATATCTGATCATGCGTCAATCGGATATCCTGGCAATTTTGTAACTAATCAAAACAATCAAATAATCCAAAAAAAGTTAGAAAAATGGCGAAAGAATTAAAATTTAACATAGAAGCCAGAGATCAATTGAAAAAAGGGATTGACACGCTGGCAGAGGCAGTAAGAGTGACCTTAGGGCCAAAAGGACGCAACGTTGTCCTGGACAAAAAATTCGGTTCTCCAATGATCTCCAAGGATGGAGTTACGGTAGCCAAAGAGATAGAACTCCCCGATAATTTTGAGAACATGGGTGCACAGATGGTGAAAGAGGTCGCTTCAAAAACAGCGGATGATGCTGGTGATGGAACCACTACGGCTACCGTTCTGGCACAATCCATCATCAATGTGGGGTTGAAAAATGTCACCGCAGGTGCAAACCCGATGGATCTGAAACGCGGAATTGATAAAGCCGTTGTTAGAGTGGTTGAAAGCCTGAAAGCCCAGACTAAAATCATTGGTGAAGACATAGAAAAGATTGAAGCGGTTGCCAAAATTTCTGCGAACAACGATTCTGCTATCGGGAAACTGATTGCCGAGGCAATGGAAAAAGTTCACAAAGAGGGTGTGATCACCGTTGAAGAGGCAAAAGGTACGGAAACTACCGTTGAACTGGTTGAAGGGATGCAATTTGACAGGGGATATATTTCTCCTTATTTCATCACCGATCCCGATAAGATGGAAGCTGTTCTGGAATCACCCTATATCCTCCTGCACGACAAGAAGATATCCACCATGAAGGACCTTCTGCCAATCCTTGAAGCCACTTCACAGGCAGGAAGACCGTTATTGATCATCTCTGAGGATATTGACGGGGAAGCACTGGCTACGGTTGTAGTGAATAAACTCCGCGGTGCACTGAAGATTGCTGCTGTCAAAGCTCCCGGATTTGGTGACAGGAGAAAGGAAATGCTGGAAGACATCGCCATCCTGACCGGAGGAACCGTTATCTCAGAAGAGAAAGGACTGAAGCTGGAAAGTACCTCACTCGATATGCTGGGTGAAACCGAAAAGGTAGTTGTGGATAAGGAGAACACCACCATTGTCAATGGAGCGGGTGATGCAAAAACCATATCTGCCAGGGTAAACCAGATCAAGAAACAGATTGAGACCACTACCTCCGACTACGATAAAGAGAAGCTGCAGGAAAGGCTTGCCAAGCTTGCCGGTGGTGTGGCTGTCCTATATATCGGCGCAGCTTCCGAGATGGAAATGAAGGAGAAAAAAGACCGCGTCGATGATGCACTGAATGCAACGCGTGCTGCTGTCGAAGAAGGGATTATTCCCGGTGGAGGCGTGGCTTACCTGAGGGCTATTGATGCACTGAAAAGCCTGAAAGGTGAAAACGCGGATGAAAATACCGGGATAGCAATCATCAAACGTGCTCTCGAGGAACCCATTCGTCAGATCGTTGAAAATGCCGGAATCGAAGGTTCCATCGTAGTACAGAGAGTCCTTGAAGGAAAAGAAGACTATGGATTCAATGCCAGGACAGACAAGTATGAAAACCTGCTTGAAACGGGTGTGATCGATCCCACCAAGGTGGCAAGAATTGCACTGGAAAACGCCGCTTCTGTAGCCGGAATGTTTCTGACTACCGAATGTGTTGTGGCGGAAGAAAAGGAAGAAACACCACCCATGCCACCCATGGGAGGCGGAGGCCCTGGTATGGGAGGAATGATGTAATCAATACCCATATATAATCCATCAAAACCCCATCAGGTCTGGTACC
>CAYZVJ010000145.1:1976-5128 GCA_964481765.1 uncultured Rikenellaceae bacterium
ATGATGTAATCAATACCCATATATAATCCATCAAAACCCCATCAGGTCTGGTACCGATGGGGTTTTTTATTGCACTCTGCTCACCGAATGACACAAGGCCTACTCCTCGGAATCACCCGGTGAGTAACGAATACCACTATCCCCCTTTGGTCTTGGATACAATGACAATCCAGGTACAAAAAAACCTAATCTTATGATTGAGGCCAATTTGAATACCGAATATCGATTAACGAACGCCGATTTAAGAAGTTAAACAAATCAAAAATCTTAAATCCCTGCCTGTCGGTTCACCTGCCGGAGATATGGCAGACAGGGTTGATGGGTGTTCTTAAATCAAAGACCCACCACCGGGCCGAAGGCCCAGACCGAGCAGAGCGAGCGTCAGGGCACCCAGAACCAATTCTCTAACCTAACCAACCTGCCACTTTCTCTGGGTTCACCCCCCTGAGGAATATCGAATATTGAATAACGCCTGCCTGACGGCAGTCAGAAATGTCGAATGATGAAGTTCATTAGGATTAAAGGAATTTAATTATAATTCCTAAAGCCAGGGAATGCTGACTGTGGACTGGGGACTGCGTACTTTTTCAATTCACCCTTTTCTCCTTCCAATCGGTGAAATAATAAAACAATAGCAGCGCGATCAGGGCAAATCCGATACCAATGGGATACCCTATCTCCCCGGGCAGCCTTAAGCCTTCTGGAGCAATCATCAAATAGGTAGAGGTTACGGCTGTCATAAAAACAGCAGGGATCAGGGTAAGCCAGAAGAACTTGTTCTCCTGAATGAGGAAGACGGATATTGCCCAGAGGACAATGGTGGCAAGCGTCTGGTTCGACCAGGCAAAATACCTCCATACAATGCTGAAATCGATCCGTGTCAAAAGGTAGCCGATCACAAAAAGCGGAATACTTACCGCTAACCGGTTGATAATTTTCACCTGCTTCACATGCATAAAATCCGAGACGATCAGCCGGGCACTTCTGAAGGCGGTGTCGCCGGAGGTGATGGGTGCAGCAACCACCCCAAGAATGGCCAGCAGCCCCCCGATTTTCCCCAGTAATGAATTGGAAATCTCATTCACTGCCCAGGCTGCATTACCCCCCTGTTCCCTCATCACGCTATTCAACTTCTCCACTCCTCCAAAGAAACTCATCGCGGCAGCAGCCCATATCAGGGCAACAACACCCTCCGCAACCATGGCACCATAAAAAACCCTCCTTCCCTGTTTTTCATTCTTCAGACACCTGGCCATCAGCGGTGCCTGGGTGGAATGGAAACCGGATATAGCCCCGCAGGCAATGGTAATAAACAACATGGGGAAAATGGGGAATTTATCCGCTTCTGCATTCATGTTTACAAGGTTCGCAGGCGTTAACTCAGGGATAGCATACCGGTTCAGGATCAGACTGACAGATATTCCAAGTGCCATGAAGAGGAGGGCTAAACCGAACAGCGGATAGACCCTTCCGATCAATTTATCGATGGGTAACAGGGTAGCAAGAAGGTAATAGGCAAAGATCACCCAGATCCAGAGTCCGTATCCGATAAAACCGGTAGTATAACCGCTCAATATTCTCGCCGGACCCATGATAAAAACCGCACCAACCAGCACCATCAGGATTACCGTAAAACCCCTCATAACCTGTTTAAAACCCAGTCCCAGATACTTCCCAACCACCTCGGGTATGCTGAGCCCGTTGTTTTTTATAGACAACATACCGGAAAAATAGTCGTGCACTGCACCGGCAAAAATACACCCGAAAACGATCCATAGAAAAGCCACAGGGCCCCACATTGCTCCTGCAACAGCGCCAAAGATCGGACCGAGCCCGGCAATATTCAGAAACTGGATCAGGAAGATCTTACCCCAACCCATAGGGACAAAATCGATCCCGTCACGGAGCCTGTAGGCAGGTGTTTCCCGCTGAGGATCTGTTCCGAAAATCTTTTCAACAAAACGACCGTATATAAGATAACCGGCAATCAGGGCAACGATAGCCAGGAGAAACGTGATCATGATTCAACATCTTTCGGAAACAAACTCCAAGATAGTAATAATTGAAGATTCACCGGTATGATCTTCGCTTTCTTTTCTTAATTTAGTCATCCGGTATACATTGTTTAAATAACCAAATCATTATGATCATGAAAAAAATGATATTCTCATTCATTCTTCTCATTCTCTCCGGGCATGCTTTTTCCCAGGAGGCTGCCCCCAGGCCGGTTGCCCCTTACAGCCAGTCGGTTATGACGGGTGGCGGGCTGCTGTTTGTATCCGGCCAGATCCCGATGAACCCGGAAACAGGAAAACTGGTTGCAGGAGATATTAAAGAAGCTACACGGCAGGCAATGCAAAATATTGGCACCATCCTGAAAAAAAATGACCTCGATTTTTCCAACGTGGTGAAATGTACGGTCTTCCTGACCGATATCCGGGATTATGGTGCCATGAATGAGGTGTACAGAACCTTTTTCACGGAAGGCTATCCGGCACGCGAAGCCATTGAAGTATCGAACCTCCCTGTCGGTGCCCGGATCGAAATTTCAGCAATCGCTGCAAAAAAGGTGGAATCACGGTTTACGGGGAAAGAATGAGAAAAATGCCTCAAATTCATTAAATGCCTAAATTGCCTTACTCCTTATCTTTCTTTTCCAGCCAGGGCATATTCAGAATTAGTCCAACGATCATAATCCCAATACCGACCCATTTCCCTATGTTGTTGGGCTCCTCAAGGTTTTTCTGAGCCAGGTATTTTGTTAAAATATAAATCACAACGCCGAGGAGAACAAAGAATATACTCAGAATTCGTAGATGTTTCTGTGTTATTTTCATAATTCGGTTTGTTAGTATTATTTAGCTTCAACTCATTTGCCCTTAAACAATCTCACCGAAATGACATTCCCTGTTTTTTGTACAAACCGCAACTGTAAGCTGCATTACCTCAATTTATAGCGTTCTGATAGCAACCAACGGGAGTCTGGGTAAAAACCCTTTATTGCAAAATAAATGCAAGGATAAAAATACCAGCCAGAATTAAAATATTTCTTTTGGCTCTAATGCGCATTAAATCCTATATTGTTGGGGCCAGTGTCTTTTATTTCTTTTTTCTTTTTGGTGGTGTGGTTGATGAATTGAACTTCACCAATT
>CAYZVJ010000146.1:0-5098 GCA_964481765.1 uncultured Rikenellaceae bacterium
GCGAGTCAAACTCCTGGTCAATGCCAATGATGTTTTTCCTGAACTGTTCGAAATAATTTTCCAGAGATTCCATTTTCAATGGTTATGTAGTTACGATATGCTGATCACACAATTGTCATACAATTGTGTGTGACGAGTGACGAGTAACGAGTGACAAGAATTTGTTTTCAGTCTCTTCTTCTCTTCTCATCGTCTAACAGTCACACAGTCTCATCGTCCCTCTGCCATTTCACTTTCTACTCGCTAACTTCGTCAGCAGCCTCAAAATTTCAATATACAGCCATATCAGTGTAATCATCAATCCAAAAGCTGCATACCACTCCATGTATTTGGGGGCACCCACTTTCGCTCCCTCCTCGATGAAATCGAAATCGAGGACCAGGTTCAATGCTGCGATAACCACTACAAACAAGCTGATGCCGATGGACAGCAGGCTATTTCCGTAGATAAACGGCACCCGCACTCCGAACAGACTGACAATAAATGAGATCAGGTAGACCAGGGCGATGCCGCCGGTAGCTGCCACAACCCCAAGCCTGAAGTTCCGGGTTACCTTGATCCAACCGGATTTATAAGCAAACAATAAAGCGAAGAGTGTTCCGAATGTCAAGGCAACCGCCTGCATCACCAGTGCTTTGCCTTCAAACTGCACTTCGACCAGTGCTGATAAACCACCCAGCAAAAGTCCTTCAAGCACACCGTAAACAGGAGCCGTATACTGTGCCCAGGTTTTTTTGAAAATGGTGACCAGGGCAACCACAAAACCACCTGCCCCACCGCCGATCATCCACGGCAATATTTTCGAAATGCCAGCCTGGGAGTCGATAGCATTAAAAAACAGGTTCCAGGTATAAATTGCACCGAGCAGAACCAGGATCAGCAGGATCAGTGATTTGTTGACCGTACCCTGGATGGTCATCGTACGCTCATCTGCTGTGCGGGACATTGCCTGTGTAAAGGTATTTTTTGTCAGTGCCGGATTTGAAGATCTTCCAATTCTCATAACCTAACGATTTTATACCCTTCAAAGATAATTTACTTTTTTTAACTAAATATGGATATCGATAATCCGATGGTCGATCAGGACAAACAGAATAGCCGTCAGGAAGGAGTATATCAGGTGTGTTGTCACCGGGATGTATTCATTGGGTTTGATATGGAGCTTGAAATAATTATAGGCAATTAAAAATCCCTTTTCAACGATATAAACGACGACGGTTGCCAGGGCAATTCCCACAAGACCATAAAGCTGGACCATATAGAGACTGAGACCCACGTTCAGAACAATCTCGATAAAGGATGCAATTAATATGATCCGGGTCTTTTTCAGGCCGATCAATATGGTTTGGGGAAAGACCAGTCTGGGAATGATCAGGAGGAGGTAGATCAGGAAAATATCGGCACTGCGTATAAAGTTCTCGTTAAACAGTACCGGGTAGAGTACCCGGGTAAACAGCATGAATACCATGGTTATGGGAAACAGGTAGTGCATCAGTCTTCTCGACTTATGCCTCAGGACTTTCAGGGAACTGATCAGTTTTTCCTTCGATCCGAATTCTGAGAGCATGGCATTGCTCAATCCGTTAGCCAGCAGAAGTACAAGAGGTAACTCCTTTGCTCCAAAGCGGAATTTGGCAAATGCTTCTGCATCGTATTTACTGGTCACGATGATACCATCGACATACTGGGCGGATCCGCTCAGCAGGGTGCTTATGATCAGCGGAAATCCGAGGGAAATGTGTTCTTTAATAAAATCCCATGAAAACCGGAATTCAGCATACCGGGAAAGGAGCACAAACAGCCATACGAACCGCAGGATAGAGATAATGATCAGGCCCCAGATGGCATATACAATGTCGTATCCTGTGAAAATGGGGACGGTAACGATAGCCAGTTGTATCGAGAAAGATATGGAGCCATACCCCAGGATGTGGTGGGCTTTATTGTTCAGCAGGTAGATGTATTCGATAAGGAAAGTCGGACTACTCAGGAAGATATATGCAAGCAACAGGTTGATAAAGGGAACGTCTCCGCTGATCCCGAAAACCGAAAAGTGATCCCTCAGGCTCAATCCCAGGAGGAGGGTAAAAAGGCTGAAGAAGGTGATTAAGAGAAATGCATTGAAAATTTCGGGAGATTTACCCTTCACCTCTCCTCCGGTCTTATTGAAGCTTCTGTTGTTGTTATACAGTGGCAGCAGTGACTGAATGAGGCCGGTTACCCAGAAAAAACAGATGATGCTGGCGATAAAGAGAAACACCTCATACATTCCTATATCGGCTGTTGAGAGGTGGCTTTTGGTAAAAAGGATACTGATCAACAGGAATGTACTGAACCTCAATAGTTGATAGATCTGGAGGCTGGAGATGTTGTTGATGAAATTTTCAGGCTTCAATGGACCGGTTTGTTTTGTATTTTGAATGAGTTAATTGATTTGTTCCTCAACGCATTAGTCAAAAACCGGTTAAAGATAAACCGAAACCCGAAAGATTAAAAACAATTTTGATTTTTCTTTTGTAAAGAATGGCAATTAATAATTATCTTTGCAATCCTTATTTATGGTGGATGTAGCTCAGCAGGTTAGAGCACTGGATTGTGGTTCCAGGGGTCGTGGGTTCGAGTCCCATCTTCCACCCAAATTCAAAAACCGTTCTCTTTCAGAGATCGGTTTTGTTTTTTATAAACCGACAATAGCTCGCTAATTGGAGGATTAAAAAACAAAACCGAATTTGCTGCATTAAGCAGCAAATGGTTTTTGAATTTGAAGTTACCTTCAAAGGGTCCGTGAATCACGCTGAAAGCGTGATGAACAGTCCCATCTTCCACCCAAATCGATCTTATCTATCTGGTAATCAGACAGGTAATTTTGAAAAGTGGCGCAAAACACCCTGCTTTTACAAGCTTTGCGTCAGTTTAAGATTGGTAGCCTTGGTAGCACCAACATCAACTCTTATTGATTTACTAATATCAATTATTTGGGGAATGGAATTATCGATAACTACTCTTCTAAAATATGTTGTGCTTTCTAATGGGCCAAGATTATAATGCTGTTGGTCATTTATTCCATCTGCAAAATTCCAATTAATTCCATCAGTACTGCTTTCCCACTTAAAACTATAGGGTGATGTACCGCCCAATGGTTGTGTGCCGACTAAAATTGGTGTATCATCTCCTTCACAAATTGTAACAATTGTTTTACCGGTTTTGTTAGAATAGATCGAATTTAATAGAAATCCAGAAATTGGAACAAAAAGGTCGTTGGTCACCACCCCTTGGGATCCTGCTTCTGGTAACATGGCTGCACAGGATTCTGTCAGTGCAGATCCCTTTAAAATGGATGCTGATACTTCCGCAGGAAAAGAGACTCCCGAATGCCAGATTATTCCACCTCCACCTCCATTGAAATAAGCTCCACGACCTTTAATATAATCTGTTCCCAATGGTAAACCTCCGATTTCAAATCCATAGCTTGCAGCCCCCTCTCCTTTGTAACCTCCTTCAGTACTGGCATCATTGAAAAAGTAATCGGTAGCACCAGAACAGGTTCCGGAAGGACGAATAACGCTTGACCCGCCCAGGAATCCTTTGTTAGAGACATCAATATCAGCTTCCAGGGTTAAGGTGTTACCAATTATCATAGCTACCACTCCACCGGTGCCACTACTTGGGTCCCACGGATCGCAAGTTAATGTTCCTGAAACATTTACATTGTCAAACCCGGGAACATGGATCAACTGTACTTGTCCACCGGCATCGTAATTGTGGACCATATCAGTCGAAAAAGTAATTTGATTACCGGCAATGTTAACAATGATTAGGAACTCATACCATCCGGCACTGAAGGCATTCTGTTTTAAACCAAAAGCTGCATCGTTGCTTGCATTGATTTCATAAACCAATTACATATTGTTTTCTATGTATCAACTCAATGTAGAAAGTAAATTAAGGAATTAAAAAGTCCGAGTCAATTTTTTTTCGTAATCATATGATTTAATACAACTGACATTCATTTCAATTTGGTTGATATTCATATTAGGGTGGAGTCTTTTACTATATTATGTTAAGTTAAACTTTGAGAACCTCTTCCAGTGTTTGCCAAGCTCTCTCCAAACATCCTTAAAATCGGGTAGATCAGTTATCTGGTTTGCAAGGTGGAGGTCCCAATTCCGGGCAAATGTATGCTCCTTACTGTTCACGGCAGAGACCAGTGCAGCGGGATCATAACCCTTGCGCCTGGCTTTCTCCTGAAAGTCATAGATAAAATCTTCAATATTCAATTCCTCCACCTCGAACAAACACCAGATATCATACAGATCCCGTGGTTCGGTCCGTTGCATTAAAGAGCGCATTTTTTCTGGAATCAATTCATCTAAAGAATAGCATTTGATCGTATACCCTTCTAAAAGATCTGAATACTCATTTTGTACCACATAATACACAGGTTCATTAATGATCAGTTCGGTACTACTGACATCTACTTTGATACTTTTTTGAGCACCAATTCCTCCTAACGGTCCAACATAGGATATATAAAAATTATAATTGCCGGTTGTTAATTCTGTGTCATCAAGCATTGTCAACCGGATTCTGGATTCATCCAGTACCCACTCAAAAACCTGATTGAATTCCTTTTTAATTATTTGTGTATTAAAATCAACTCCTGCAAAAGTAAAATCAAGATCTTCGGACAATCTGTATTCAGGATAGTACACTTTTCTCAATAATGTACCTCCTTTGAATACAAGACTATCCTTTATGTAATCATTTGTATATACTTCCTTCAATATCCAGGAAATGACATAATCCTTTTCAATTTGTGTATCCTTTAACTGAAGTGATGAAGCTATCCGTTGTATTTCTCCAGGTTTAATCATAGTTTACGTTATAATGCTATCAATCATTACCTGAATATTAACATTATCAATTACCTTCCACTTTGATGTTGATCTACCTCCTTTGGATTGGGAAGGGTCAAGCAAAGTATAGGAACCTGAAATATCCTTATTCAATTCATTTGTGAAATTAATGAATATGCCTAAACAATCGCACAAATATCCCATACGCTTCATAACAGCTTGCACATTGAATTTTAATATAT
>CAYZVJ010000147.1:0-2744 GCA_964481765.1 uncultured Rikenellaceae bacterium
ATCCTGCCAGGTCAGTGAAGAACAACTCGATAAAAAAGCACAGAAGATTCATGATAAGGTATTTACAATCGACACCCACTGTGATACACCCATGAGACTGTTGAGGTCGGATTATAATCCGGGAGTGAGAAATGACCCCCGCCGGGGAGGAGGGAAAGTCGACTTTGTCAGGATGAAAGAAGGGGGGTTGGATGCGATCTTCTTTGCTGTTTTTATTGGCCAGGGCGAGAGAACACCCGAAGGGAATGAACGGGCAAAAAATATGGCGCTGTCGGTGTTCGAAGCGATAGAAAAAACACTGAACGAACATTCCGATCTGGCTGAACTGGCATTGGATCCCGACGATGGATATGAAATTGAAAAAAAGGGAAAAAGAGCAATCTATATTGGAATGGAAAATGGCTATCCCGTAGGCAACGACCTCAGCCTGATTAAACAATATTATGATCTCGGAGCACGCTACATTACCCTCTGTCATACGAGTAACAATGATATTTGCGATTCCTCAACAGACCGTCAGGGGCCGGAACATGGCGGATTAAGCGATTTTGGCAGGACGGTGGTACAGGAGATGAACCGGTTGGGAATGATCATCGATGTAAGCCATATTTCTGATGACTCATTTTACGATGTGATCGAATTATCCGATGCACCCGTTATCGCTTCTCATTCCTGCGCACGGGCAATCTGTGATAATCCCAGGAACCTCGATGATGAGATGCTGAAAAAACTGGCAGCGAATGGCGGCGTGATCCAGATGTGTATTCTCAGTTCTTATGTGAAAGACCCTGAACCCTACCCGGAACGGGATTCTGCCTTTGCTGCCATGAGGGATAAGTATAGAAATTTTAACGAACTGTCAGAGGAGGAGATGGATAAAGCCCGGTCGGAATGGTATGCCCTGGATAGAGAATACCCCCAGAAACTGGCAACGGTATCGGATGTGGTTGATCACATTGATCATATTGTTGAAGTTGCCGGAATCGACCATGTGGGAATTGGTACTGATTTCGATGGGGGAGGGGGAGTTGAGGATTGCTTCGATGTGAGCGAGATGGGGAATATTACACGTGAACTGGTTAGAAGAGGATACCACCCGAAAGAGATTGAAAAAATTTGGGGCGGGAATTTTATGCGCGTTTTCAGGGAGGTGGAAGCGATTGGCAAAAAGAACTCCTGAACAGAATAAATCAGTCCCCAAAACTGATGCCTATTCCCCGGGCTGTCTTTACCAGGGATGAATCCGTTTTAACCAGCTTTGCCTGGCCAATTACTTCTGTCAGGGGTACGGAGACAATATCCGGATGCCTGTAGGCAACCATCTCTCCGAATTTCTTTTCCATGACCATCTCAAATGCCTTTACGCCAAATTCAGTTGCCAGGATCCGGTCATAGGCGATGGGTATACCCCCTCTCTGCAGGTGACCGAGGACCGTTTCACGCATGTCCGCTTCGAATCCAAGACTCTCGATCTCATGTTTCAGCCGCACGGCTGCACCACCCAGCTTGAAATTCTCATACCCAACCTCATGGCTTTGTTCACCGGTGAGATCACCACCAATGGGCTTCGACCCTTCGGCAATGACAATATTGGCAAATCCCTTTCCCCTGGTAAAACGGGATTCGAGCCGTTCAACAACCTTCTTTACATCATAGGGTATTTCAGGGATAAGGCATACCTCAGCACCCCCTGCAATGGCAGCACTGAGAGCGATCCATCCGGCATTCCTTCCCATGACCTCCAGGATCAGTACACGGTTATGACTTGCCGCCGTGGTGACCAGCTTGTCCACCGCTTCGGTGGCAATCTGAACGGCCGTCTGGTAACCGAATGTAAAATCGGTTGCCCGCAGATCGTTATCAATGGTTTTTGGTACACCGATGATATTAAGCCCTTTTTCAAATAGCTTTTGAGATATTTTCTGAGACCCGTCGCCACCAATGTTGATCACTGCATCCACACCAATGTACTTCAATTTTCTGATCATCTCATCCGACCGGTCGACATAGTCCCATGTCCCATCATTGTTCTTTACCGGCCAGGCAAACGGACCCCCTTTGTTCGTGGTGCCAATAATTGTTCCTCCCCTGACGTGAATTCCCGATACCGTTTTTTCGTCAAGAATGACCACTTCAGTCGGTTCTTTCAGCAAGCCATCAAACGATTGAATGCTGCCGATCACTTCCCACCCTTTTTCCTGGGAAGCCCGCTTGACAATTGCGCGGATTACCGCATTCAGCCCGGGGCAATCACCCCCACCGGTTGCTACTAATACCCTGTTCATATCAATCTTTTACCTTTTGAAATTTTAGCGATTTCAAAAGCCAGTCAGGCAACGTTTTCTCAGGATTCCTCTTTTTCAGATTAAGATACCATCCAATCTTTTTGAATATTGGAATTTTATGGGTTTCAACGAATTCAATCAGTGTCCCGTCAGGATCCTCAATGTATGAAAAATGCCCGGCTGCTTCTCCCATATCAAAACTGTTCCCTTTGAAGTTCTCGAAACTGTCAATGGTAAATGGAAATCCTTTCTGCTCGCATGCTCTCTTTAATCGCTCCATTCCATGAATATCATAACAGAGATGAATAAACCCCAGGTCACCCCAGAACCGGTCCCTGAATATCTTTTCCGGTTTCCGGTCGATACTGCCGATCAACTCCACCTGGCTGTCCCCAAAAAGCTTGCTGAAGCCACCCATCCTGCTCTTACTGTGCTTAAGCAGTACACGCCTGATTTTAG
>CAYZVJ010000147.1:2844-5069 GCA_964481765.1 uncultured Rikenellaceae bacterium
TTACCGGTTTTCCACCGGTGTATTGCAGCATCAAATCCGCCACCGCATTTTCTTCGAAGATCCGCACATCCATCCCAAAGTTCTTTCGGTACCATCTCCATGCTTCATGCACGTTGTTTACACCAATGCCAATTTGCTGTATGCCACTGATAATAACTCCTTGCATAATGAAAATTTTTATGCGAAGTTACTAATATTTGATGAAAATTTCAGGTGGGATCTATTTTTGAAGCAATTCTAAAGAAAATAGAAGGAAGGAACTTTTTCAGGTATACCATGATCCGCTCTTTCCCCCCAATTAACGCTTCCTTCCTGTTTTTGCGAATGGCTCGCAGGATTTGCATGGCTGCTTCTTCTGCGGTGATGCCCGTTGCCTGACCGGTATCCATCTTCCCTTGCGGTGTCCCGTTTTTTGTTAACGCATGAATGGAAATATTGGTCTGAACCCTTCCGGGAACCAGAAGGGTTACCCGAATGTTCTCTTTCATTGTCTCTATCCGAAGCGTTTCAAAAAAACCGTGCAGAGCATGTTTGGAAGAGGAATAGGCAGAACGTAGGGGAAAACCAAACTTGCCTGCAATGCTGGTGGTGGCAATAATGTGTCCTCCACCCTGGGCGATCATGTATGGCAGTACAGCTTTAGTGAATGCAATGGTGCCGAAATAATTGATCTCCATGATCTTCCGGTAAACCTCCATCGGGGTTTCCTTTACCAGCGATCGTTGACTGATACCCGAAATGTTAATCAAAATATCGATTCGCCCAAATTGCCTGATCTGGTCACTGACAAGCGTGTCAATGGCATCCATCTCGGTGAGATCAAATTGTACGATATGACATCTCGGTCTGCTGTTCGCGTCACAACTGTTCTGAACCCTTACCAACCCATCGTAATCTTCCGAGGAGGCAATAACGGTTGCACCGTGCCTCAGCAATTCATAGGTCAGGGCTTCCCCAATGCCCGAAGATCCCCCGGTTAACCAGACAACCTTATCCTTGAAATCCATAGTTCCTAAGATTCTGCATTACGATGAAAGATTCGGTGCAATGATGCGATCCATCACCGAAAGAACCTCATCAAATAAATTCTTTAATTCTGATAACCTGCTGTTTTTCCTTACCATCATGAAATTATACCGCCAGGTGGCAATGATTTTTTTAGCATGCAGGTAATAATGAAATGCAAACAGACCCGTAACCGGTATGCTTACAATGTATGCCAGTACAAGCCACCAGGGATGGATAAACAGGATGATTGGAATAAACAACAACAGGTACCAGATCTGAAAAAGCAGGAACGAGATAACGAATTTAAACGAGTTGTGAAACATCACATCTTTGATGGGACTGACCAGCCATACCGGAATTTTATAGGGCAGGTAGTTGTGGATCATTCCCCAGATATAAACCGGGGAAAGTAAAATCAGCAACAGGCTCTTCAGGATCAGTAACGGAAACGGATGAACCTTCCTGTTGAATAACCAGAACCGGAGGTTGAACGATCGTATCCCCTGGCTTAGTTTCCTGACCTTTGGCTTTAACTGCTCCAGAATACCGGGGGATTTTTCCGATACCTCATTGAGTATATTGACCATTTTCTGATCAGCAAAGAACTTGTCCGGCTGTTTCCGTGGTTTTTGCGATAGATGCGATGACATTCGATAATGGTAAAGATCCCTTAACGTGTCAATCAACTCATAGAAATCCGGATTCTTAATATCGATCATTAGCTCTCTGAACCTTGCACTTAACTCCTCAAGCATTTTATTCATTCCCCGTGCCGGATTCTCTTTGTACAGATCATAAAAAGCTGATAGCTCAAGTGGCTCTCCAAAGTTAATAACAAGCGTACTGCGAAAGTTGACATAACTGCCGTAATCAATGCCAATAGGTATGATTTTTATATTTAGATTGAAATCATTTGCCTCTTCTGCCTGAAAAGCAATACGGGCAATTCCCTTTTTTAGAGGCTTCAGGCGTCTTTTTCCCTCGTGATGCCCCTCCGGCAGGATGAACAGACCATTCTTGTTTTTAATCACATCGATGGTTTTAAGAAAAATGGCATCGTTGTTCTTTAATGCTGAAATACCATCCCGTATGCGAAAGATGGGCAATATTTTCAGGAAGTATAAGATCCTTGCAATGAACGGCTTCCTGAAAATGTCTGACCGGGCAAGAAATACAGGCTGCTTTTTTAAATAATACAGGGGGCCGAGAATATCCAT
>CAYZVJ010000148.1:0-3742 GCA_964481765.1 uncultured Rikenellaceae bacterium
TACAAACGACTGAAAGGATTCAACGTGTTGCACCCCATGGGATTCGATGCCTATGGGCTGCCTGCCGAACAATACGCCATACAGACCGGTACACACCCGGCTGTGACTACCGGGAATAATATCAAACGCTACCGGGAACAGATGGATAAGATCGGTTTCTCCTACGATTGGAGCCGGGAAGTAAAAACCTGCGATCCCGGCTACTACAAATGGACACAGTGGACCTTTATCCAGCTTTTCAAATCGTGGTATAACAACAAAACCAATAAAGCCGAATCGATCGATACCCTGATCGTTGAGTTCGAAAAAAATGGGAATCAAAACGTCGATGCCGGTTGCGGAGAGGTACAGGAATTCACTGCTACCCAGTGGAAGGGCATGAGCGAGAAGGAACAACAGGAGATCCTGATGAGTTACCGGCTGGCATACCTCGATGATACCTGGGTAAACTGGTGCCCTGCACTGGGAACCGTGTTGGCAAACGACGAGGTGAAAGATGGCTTCTCCGAACGGGGCGGTCATCCTGTGGAACGAAAACTGATGAAGCAGTGGTCGCTGCGGATAACCGCCTATGCCCAGCGGCTGCAGGATGGTCTTGATACCATCGACTGGTTCGAATCACTGAAGGAGGTCCAGAGAAACTGGATCGGCCGCTCAGAAGGGGCCGTCGTATACTTCAAAATAGAAGGCTTTGACGATATCATCGATGTGTTCACCACCCGCCCCGATACCCTCTTTGGTGCTACCTTCATGGTGCTTGCACCCGAACACGAATTGGTGGATAAGATCACAACTCCGGAATGCCGGGAGAAAGTGTCCACATACATAACCTGGGCTAAAAACAGGTCCGAAAGGGACCGGATAGCCGATGTAAGGCAGATCACCGGCGAATTTACCGGGGCATACGGTATCAACCCGCTGAACGATGAAAAGATCCCGATCTGGGTTGCCGATTATGTGCTGGCAGGATATGGCTCCGGAGCCATCATGGCCGTTCCGGGACACGACAGCCGCGATTTTGCCTATGCCAGGCATTTCAACCTGCCCATCATCCAGGTGGTAACCGAAAAGGATAAGCCGATGGAAGATCCGGCTTCATGGGAAGACTCCTACGACTCTAAAGAGGGGATCATGGTAAACTCCGGATTCATGAATGGCCTTGAAGTGCAGGATGCCATTCGAAAAGTGATCGACTACATCGAGGAGCGAGGACTTGGTTTCTGCCGGGTCAATTACCGCCTGCGGGATGCCATATTCAGCCGTCAGCGATACTGGGGTGAACCCTTTCCAATCTATTACAAAGATGGTATGCCCTACCCGCTCGATGAATCCGAGTTGCCCTTGCTGCTTCCCGATGTGGATAAATACATGCCGACCGAAACCGGAGATCCTCCCCTTGCCCGGGCAAAAGGGTGGAAAACAACGGATGGTTATCCCATCGAAACCAATACCATGCCCGGTTTTGCCGGTTCAAGCGGATACTACCTCAGATTCATGGATCCATGGAACGACACTGAATATTTCTCGAAAGAGGCAAACGATTACTGGAGAATGGTGGATCTCTATATTGGCGGGGATGAACACGGAACCGGTCACCTGATCTATTCCCGCTTCTGGAATAAGTTCCTGTATGATATCGGACTGGTGTGTACCGATGAACCTTTCCACAAACTATTCAACCAGGGGAAAATACAGGGACGGTCAAACTTCGTCTATCGTATCAAAGGGACCAAAAAGTTCGTCTCCTATAACCTTAGGAAAGAGCATAAGACCATCCGCATGAATGTCGATATAAACCTGGTCAGGAATGATGTTCTCGATATCGAGGCATTCAGGAAATGGCAACCGGAATTCAAGGATGCCGGGTTCATCACTGAAGATGGTAAATACATCTGCGGTTGGGAGGTCGAAAAGATGTCAAAATCGAAACACAACGTTGTGAATCCCGATGAGTTGATCGAAAAACATGGAGCGGACACCCTGCGGCTATATGAGATGTTCCTGGGGCCCCTGGAACAACATAAACCCTGGGATACCAACGGCATCGAAGGCGTTTCACGTTTCATCCGGAAGCTGTGGCGGTTGTTTTTTGATGAACAGGAAAAATTCCTGGTAACAGAAGATAACGCTTCAGAAAAAGAGCTGAAGGTATTGCATAAAACCATCAGGAAAGTTCAGGACGATATCGAACGGTTATCCCTCAACACCGCCGTCAGCTCATTCATGATCTGTGTGAACGAATTGCAGGATCTCGATTGTCATAAAAAAGAGATACTGGAACCACTGATCATTGCACTTTCCCCCTATGCTCCCCATGTGACAGAAGAACTCTGGGAAAAGCTGGGGCACTCAAAAAGTATTGTCTTTGCCACTTACCCGGAAGTTGATGAAAGATACCTTGAAGAGGAAACCTATGAATACCCGGTATCGTTCAATGGGAAGTTGCGGTTCAGGATAAACCTTCCGACTGACCTGAGCAATGAAGATATCGAATCGGCCGTGTTACAACATGAAAATGCACAGCGGTGGCTGGAAGGGAAACAACCAAAAAAGGTGATCGTTGTTCCGCAAAAAATTGTAAACATCGTAGTTTGAAAACAACCAGTCAAAAAAATATCAACCTGCGTCCGGCACATCTGGTTGGGTCTTTCAGTGTATTAATCCTGATCCTGTTGCTGCTCATTTTTCCGGGTAGTAGCGAATCAAACAAAATCCCAATAGACCGGGTAGAAGAGGATACAGTCCGGCTAACACCTGTTGTTGAAACCCGGTATGGTTACCCCGTTGAGCCCTATGACCTGATCTACGGGAGGGTCAGCAGAAACCAATACCTCTCAGGCATCCTGTACCGGTATAATGTTTCTTCTCAAACGGTTCACGAGATAACGCGGAAATCCAAAAACATCTTTGATGTGCGAAACATCAGGCAGGGCAATCACTATACACTCTTCTGTTCAAAAGATTCTCTTTCAACTGCTCAGATCTTTGTATACGAACATACCCCCACCGAATTTTTTGTTATTGACCTGCGCGATTCGATACTGGTTACAAAGCGAGAGAAAGAGGTAGCTGCTGTACAGAAAACAGCCCGGGGAACAATAGAAACTTCGCTATGGTATGCCATGACCGACAGCGGAATAAATCCTATCCTGGCCATTGAGCTCTCTGAGATTTTTGCCTGGAGCATCGATTTCTTCGGGTTGCAGAAGGGAGATGAGTTCAAGGTGATGTATGAAGAGCAGTATATTGATACCCTGTCTGTCGGGCTGGGGAAAATATATGCAGCCTGGTTCAAACATGCCGGCGAAGAGTTTTATGCCATACCCTTTATTCAGGATGGGGAAGAGAGCTATTACCACACCGATGGTCAGAGCCTGAAAAAAGCATTTCTGAAGGCTCCTCTGCGGTTCTCCAGGATCAGTTCCGGATTCTCCCATTCCCGACTGCATCCCATCCTGAAAATCAGACGGCCACATTATGGTGTCGATTATGCAGCACCGATCGGCACTCCGGTCCATGCCATCGGTGACGGAAAAGTCATCCAGATGGGAAGAAACGGAGATGCAGGGAACATGGTGAAGATTCGTCATAACAGCGTTTATACCACCGCTTACCTTCACCTTAGCCATTACGCCCAGGGAATGTACACCGGGAAATATGTCAAACAGGGTGAAACCATCGGGTATGTCGGGAGCAGCGGATTATCTACCGGTCCGCATCTCGATTTCCGGTTTTACCGGAA
>CAYZVJ010000148.1:3842-4928 GCA_964481765.1 uncultured Rikenellaceae bacterium
TTCAGCAGAGCAACTATGGATAATGTACAAAAAATAAAGCAGCGTTTTGGTATTATTGGAAATTATATCGGATTAAACCGGGCTATTGACATTGCCGTCCAGGTTGCTCCTACCGATCTGTCGGTGCTCATTTCCGGTGACAGTGGTACCGGTAAAGAGGTGTTCCCACAGATCATTCATCAATACAGTGCAAGAAAACACGGCCAATATATCGCTGTCAATTGTGGAGCAATCCCCGAAGGGACCATCGATTCGGAATTGTTTGGCCATGAAAAAGGATCGTTTACAGGGGCTACCGACAGCCGAAAAGGATATTTTGAGGTGGCTAATGGAGGAACAATTTTTCTGGATGAAGTGGCTGAACTTCCACTGGCTACGCAGGTCAGGCTACTGCGTGTTCTGGAAAGTGGAGAATTTATCAAGGTGGGATCTTCAAAAGCACTGAAAACGAATGTCCGGGTTATCGCAGCAACCAATGTTGATATTCTCATCCCCATTCAGGAAGGGAAATTCAGGGAGGATCTGTTCTACCGCCTGAATACCGTACCCATTATTATTCCTCCCCTACGGAAGCGTGGGGTGGATATTCATCTCCTTTTCAGGAAATTCGCTGTTGATTTTGCCGATAAATACCGGATGCCGGCAATCAGTCTCGATGAGCCGGCCCAGCAGGTCCTGTTGAGCTACTCCTGGCCGGGAAATATCCGGCAGCTAAAGAATATTACAGAACAAATATCCGTTATCGAACAAACGAGACTCATCGGCGCCGATACCCTGAGGAGTTATTTGCCCGATTACCAGAGTGTGAAACTTCCGGCTATCATACAGAAAGATGAAACCAGGTCATTCTCTTCTGAGCGTGAGATACTCTATAAGATCCTTTTCGATATGAAAAACGATATGAATGACCTGAAGAAACTGGTGTTTGAACTGATGGAAAAGGATCATGGTGATATTGAAATGAGTGATAGCAAAGAAAAACTGATCCAGAAATTGTATAAGAGTGTGGAGACGCCAACCAAGGAAACCCCTTCTCATTTTGAGGTCACTTCACCGGAAGACAATACCATTCAGGATACAGAAGAG
>CAYZVJ010000149.1:0-4913 GCA_964481765.1 uncultured Rikenellaceae bacterium
ATGCAGCAGTTAGCCGAACAAAATTCACTGCCAACCTTAATATCCCTGGATCCCACACAGTGTATGAATGCAATCTTTCCCGGAACTTCTCCTGCAGCATTGACAACACGATGCTGCCTGAACATCTGTTCGAGGTCGACAGAGGTGATCACATTTTCATATATCCCATACCCATACTCTTCTTTCTGGCACGCATCAAAGGGTTTGAATCCGGTAGCAATCAGCAATGCAGGAGCACAATATGCATCTTCATTCCGGTCTTTCACGCAATATCCATCAGCTGTTCCGGAGATGCTTTTGATGGTTACCGAGGTTTGGATCGGTGATGCTGTGCCTGCAAGCATCTGTTCACGGATAGCCTGTGCCGACTCATGATGAGGAAACAGTTCGTGCCAGATGTTCAACTTCCCTCCGGGAATTTTCTCCTTCTCAAGTATACAAACGGTATAGCCCTGTTTATCCAGGATGCTGGCAGCTTTTAAACCGGCAGGACCGGCTCCGACAATGACACAATCGAAAGCCATCTTTTTCATCACTCAGTAAGCCTTTAACAGTTCAGGAATTTTTGGTTTTTTCAGTTGTTCACCGGAAAATCCGACATATTTCGCAGACGGGTCATACCGGACACCCATTTTCACCAGCAGGGGTTCAACGGCTGTCTGGTGCATTTGCAGTCCTATCTCCCACGGATCATATCCCAGGCAGAGTGCAGCCAGCTCTTCTGCAGAGAGCACCGGAATCCCATTCCCATCTTCGCCAAAAGTTTCACCTTTCAGTTCACTGATCACGTATTGCCAGCGATCGAAGAAATAATTACAACCCGGGCAATTGGCTACAATCAGGTCCGGTTTGTAGGGTTCCATCGCCTTGAATTTCTTATAGCCGGTTGAAAGGGAGTACCCCCTGCTGGACTTCAGGAAGTATTGCCTGAAGCCAAATCCGCAACACATCCTTCGTTCCGGATAATCAATGGATCTGCCACCAAAAGCTTTAACCGTACCGGAAAGGACACTGGGGTATTCAGCTCCACCCACTCCCTTTTCAGGGAAGATCTTGGCATAGTGACAACCGATGTGGTCAATTACCCGTAATGGCTCACCGGTCTCCCTGTTGACCAGTTTATACCGGGTTTTTTCAGCTAGCAGATCCCTGTATTTGTAAATGATATCACTGGCATGAACAAGGTTTTTGGGTTTGTTAAATGTTCTTCCGGTGGCTTTAAAGAGGTATTCACGGACCTGTTCTTCAATTTCCGGATGTTTTTCCCATATTTCAAGAACTTCGTTATAGAGTCCGAATGATGTGACACAGGAAACAAGGAAGTTGCTGTATCCTGCCTCTGTCATGAGAGCAAACTGCCTGGCATTAACCGTCATTGCCGTTTCCAGTTTTACCAGATCGACATGATAAGCAATACCCGTACAGGTAGTGTGTTCGGAATCAACGCAGAGGTCAATACCAAGATCCTTTGTCAACAGGGTAATAAGAATTTGTTCAGCACCCGGAAAAAAATTCTGCCGGATGCAGCTTCTTACATAATAGTAATGATCATCGGCTATCTCCTTCTGATATTCTCTCCAGAGAAAAGGTGCATTATCTGTTTTCATTGTCATAATCGGGATCCTCATACATATTCCGGAAATAATCATTCAGGATGGATTCATCAATGTCGATACCGGTTTTTTCTGCATGCTGCACGGCATCCTCTTCAAACTGACTGAACCGTTGTGCAGTCCCTGTTACAGCGAATATTTCATTCAACTCATGCATGGTTTCGTCGGATAGTTTACGCAATACGCCCGATCCCCTGCGGTTGTATGAATTACCGAAGCGATTATAAACCTCTTCGCAATTTTTCTTAACCCAGTCCCATATGGGCCCCAGCTCCGGGAAGAGATGGGTATCCACTCCATCGGCATGAACACAATAGCCTTTAGCAAGAATCGTTTCTCCGATCAGCTTTTTCAGGGCATACATCTGTCGTCCTCTCGGTGAATGCATATAATACCCCGTTTCGATGGATAAATTCCGGAGAGCGAGGATCAGAAGACCGGGAGCATTGTCACGAGGACACCTGGTTTTGCAGGACATACACTGACCACAATACCAGATGGTATCCCCTTTCAGGAGTTTTTTAAGGATGTTTTCGTCATCCACCTGAAGCTGATCGGCTATTTCGCGGGGATCGTAATCGTAAATGGCAGCAGCAGGACAGATTGCCGTGCAGGTACCGCAATTGATACAGGAAGTCAATCCATGCTGAAACCTGACATCTTTTTTCAGGCGATCGAAAAGCTTTTCCACAACAGGAAATTTTCAGCTAATGTAAGCAGCGAATTGATCCTGTAAAAGCCGTCAAATACCCTAAATGAGGGTGCCAATTACGATCGGTATTGGAAGGTAGTGAAGGTGGGTATTAATGCGTAGTTTCCCCGGTGTCTTATAAATCAATTAACTTATTTTCAACAGCATACATTACAAGACTGGCTGTATTGTGGGTTGCTGTTTTGTCCAGGATATTTGACCGGTGTTTTTCAACCGTCCGTTTGCTGATGTTCAGCTCCGAGGCGATCTCCGTATTGGAAAACCCTTTGCAGATCAATTCAAGAATTTCGCGTTCCCTGGAGGAGAGTTGAATGGGCGGACCTGCTTCTTTCCTTTCCTCCTGGATGTTCTTCACCACATTGTAGAGGATCTCCTGGCTGAAATAGGTACCACCATTATCGACTGTTTTAATCGCCTTGATTACTTCATCGATGCCGGAGTTCTTCAGTAAAAATCCTTTGGCTCCGGCTTCGATCATTTTCAGGTAATAACTTTCCTCCCCGAACATGGTCAGTGTGATTACCTTCAGGTCCGGGTATCTGGCACAGGCTTCCTCCGTTGCCTGAAAACCATCCATCACAGGCATCTCAATATCCATCAACACAACGTCGGGTTGTTCCTCTGTTATGGAATCAAGGAATTGTTGCCCATTCTCTGCTTCCCCCGTGATGATAATATTTTTTTCATTCTCCATCAACAGGGAGAGTCCATTCCTGAAGAGCTGGTGGTCATCAACCAGAAAAACGTTTATCTTTTTCATTTCTTGATCTCTTTTGATTTAACGACAATAGTAGCTTCCATACCCATGCCCGGTTCGCTCTGCAGGGTAAAATCTCCGCGGATTGAATTGATCCTGGATTGAATATTGTAAAAGCCGGTACCTTCCAGTTCATCACTTTCAGTGACTCCGGGGTCAAACCCTTTACCGTCATCCTTATAGCTGATCAGAAGTACTTCGGGTGTCCTCACCAGGTTCATGTCAATATTCTTTGCTTCGGCATATTGAATGGTATTGTTTATCAATTCGCATATGCTTCTGTACAGAATCACCTCCGCCTCGGGAATAAATCGTTCACCCTTCAGGTTCGACTTGAAGTTAACCTGGATCTTGCCTGCATAATTGATCTTGGTAATGAATGAATTAAGCATGGTTTCAAGCCCGAAATTGGCAAGTATATGTGGACTGATGTTATCGGTTATCTCTTTGAGGCTATCGATCGCCTCATCAATTAATTCCGATGTGTTTTTAATGACCTTTTCATTTCTCTCCGGGTATTCAGCACGCTGAATAGCTGAAAATGACATCTTGATCGTTGACAGAATGGGGCCCAATCCATCGTGCAGGTCTTTTGCAAAACGCTTGCGTTCCTTCTCCTCTGTCTGAATAATAGCACTCAGCACCTTTCCTTCCGATATTCTCCTGATCCGTTCGGATGCCGAGAGTGACCGGAATATTTTTTTTACCAGAAGGATGCCTGCCGTGACCAGCACAGAGGTTGCAATCCCAAACCATGTACTTAACATGGCAAAATCCCTTGTATAGGATGGGTATGCATAGGGGAGGATCTCGATGAACCGCCGCATGGCCATCAGAATGAGTGCCAGTGAAATCAGGATCCAGGACAAATTGTACCGGGTAAATTTTGTCAGGCTGATCGCCAGAAAAGCAGCTACAAACTGGAGGATGAATGAAAGTATCAAACCGTATAATGTTGTCATCGCTTTATGATTTGATCCGTTTTGAATAGGATGACTAAGTTAGGTAAAAAGCTGCTAAAAAAAGGAGAAACAGATAGCCGTAATGAAGAATCCGGAATACTTTTCCGTTTAATAAATTTTTATACCTTAGCAAAATCAGGAAAAACAAAGTGTTCACCATTTTATAAAACTATGAGTGTACTGATTAATAGACATTCCAGGGTTCTTGTACAGGGATTCACGGGAAGTGAAGGAACATTTCATGCAACGCAAATGATCGAATACGGCACTAATGTTGTCGGAGGAATCACGCCAGGCAAAGGTGGTCAGACACACCTGGATAAACCCGTTTTCAATACCGTTCAGGAAGCGGTTGAAAAAACAGGAGCCGATGTATCGGTCATCTTTGTTCCACCGGCATTCGCTGCCGATGCCATCATGGAAGCAGCCAATGCAGGAATAAAAGTCATCGTAACCATTACCGAAGGCATTCCCACTTCCGATATGGTCAGGGTAAAAGAGTACCTGAGTGACAAGGATGTCACGCTTGTCGGACCGAATTGTCCGGGGGTGATCACCCCGGAAGAGGCAAAAGTGGGCATCATGCCCGGATTCATTCATAAAAAAGGGAGCATCGGAATTGTTTCCCGGTCGGGAACGCTAACCTATGAAGCGGTGGACCAGGTGACGAAACTTGGGTTGGGACAATCGACCTGTATCGGGATCGGAGGTGATCCCATAGTCGGTACAACAACGCTGGATGCCATCAAGTTATTTATGAATGACCATGAAACCGAGGGAATTATCATGATCGGAGAGATCGGTGGAAACATGGAAGCCGATGCTGCTTACTGGATAAAAGAGAACGGGACCAAACCGGTGGTTGGATT
>CAYZVJ010000150.1:0-2391 GCA_964481765.1 uncultured Rikenellaceae bacterium
TATCGTAAATCAATCACCTCTACTCCGGGATGTTCATTAACGTTAAAGGAAAAGTATGAATCGGGAAGGTCAAGGTTGGTGGACAGGGATGATACCTTGATCAAATAATGATTGCCATCTTTCTTAAAGTACCGTGCAGAAAGAAGTTCCATGCTGTTTTTCAAAATCCTGATCCTGATCCTTGAATACTCAACACCAATATCCAGGGGAATCATGTCAATTTCGTACACGGCGTGGTTTCCTTCGCTCGTTTCTCCAAGAAAACCACACTTAAACCTGGTTTCATAGGATTTGAACAGACGAAAGGGATTATTCAGGATCACATCATCGTCCTGATCCGGTTCGGAAACATTGACTTCATTTACATCCGGCAGGTAGTTCCACATTATTTTGCCGTTGAACCAGTTTTCTGTTTCAAGGATATTGAGACGGAACATCTCCCCTTTGAAGGTTATGTCGCCTTTATAACTGTCTTGGGTATCTTCCCTCAGGTTAATATCCGTAAAGGTAAATGTTGCTTTCACCGACTGGTACGTGTTCAGTTTATCAGAGAATTCATCCAGGATTCTTTTTGCTGTTTCCTCATCCTGGGCAATAGCTGTGGAAGCAAGCAATGTCAGAATAAGGATATAAAAAAGTCGGATCATGTAATGTTGATATTTACTCCGTTTCCAATGAAGAGCTTTCATCCAGTTTTCGCAAAAACTGTTCCAAAGAGTATTCATCTGTCAGCAGAACCTGACGCGCTTTGCTCCCCTCAAATGGCCCTACAATCCCTACTGCTTCGAGTTGATCAATTATCCTGCCTGCACGGTTGTATCCAATGGATAATTTTCGCTGGATCAGTGAAGTTGAACCCTGCTGGTGCAAAACCACCATTCTGGCCGCTTCATCAAACAGAGGATCGCGCTTTTGCAGATCAATCTCATCCAGTTCATCCGACGTATCGTCTGCATATTCGGGAAGCATGAATGCCGTTGGGTAACCTCTCTGTGAACCGATAAAATCAGTAATCCGGTCGATCTCATTGCTACCAATAAATGCACATTGGAGTCTGACAAGGTCACTTCCTCCCTGAAGTATCAGCATATCCCCACGCCCAACCAGTTGATTGGCTCCCGGGCTGTCCAGGATAGTTCTTGAGTCAATCATGGAAGTCACACGGAATGCAATCCGAACGGGAAAGTTGGCTTTGATAACACCTGTGATGATGTTGGTGGTTGGTCGTTGTGTTGCTATAACCAGATGAATACCAACAGCCCTGGCAATCTGAGCCAACCTTGCCAGAGGCGTTTCAATCTCTTTTCCGGCAGTCATGATCAGATCTGCAAATTCATCAACAATCAGCACAATGTAGGGCAAATAGCGGTGCCCCTTATCAGGATTCAGCTTGCGCTCCTTGAATTTTGTATTGTATTCTTTGATATTACGCACCTGACCCATTTTCAACAGATCGTACCGTTGATCCATTTCAATGGTCAAAGAGTTCAATGTATTGATTACACTCTGAGTATCCGTAATGATGGGTTCTTCGATCCCCGGAATCGTCGCAAGAAAATGCCTTTCTAACCGTGTATAGAGAGTTAGTTCCACTTTTTTCGGATCAATCAGTACAAATTTCAATTCCGACGGATGCTTCTTGTATAGAAGGGATGCAATGACCGTATTTAAACCGACCGATTTCCCCTGTCCTGTAGCTCCGGCAATTAAAAGGTGTGGCATTTGGGTCAGGTCAACAACAAAGGTTTCATTTGAAATGGTCTTCCCTATCGCAACGCCCAGGTCAAAGTCCGACTCCTGGAACTTACGTGATGTAATCATCGATCGCATCGTAACGATCTCCGGGTTCTGGTTTGGAACCTCAATGCCAATTGTTCCCCTCCCGGGTATGGGAGCAATAATCCGGATTCCCAGAGCGGAGAGGCTTAAGGCAATATCATCTTCCAGGTTCTTGATCCTGGATATTCGTACACCGGGTGCAGGAACTATCTCATAGAGCGTAACCGCAGGGCCAATGGTTGCTTTGATCCGGTCAATCTGGATCTTGTAGTTAGCAAGCGTCTCAACGATCCTGTTCTTATTGCCGATCAATTCCTCCTTGCTGACCGTGGAATCTTCACCATCATATTGATCAAGAAGCGAAACAGGAGGCGGAGTGTAGGAAGAAAGATCGAGGGTAGGATCATAAGGCTCCGAAGACCTCCGTTCTATCTCACTTTCATCGTACAGATCATTTTCCTTTTTTCCTTCTATGGTCATCTTCACACCATCCTTATCACCCGCTTTGTCATCTTCTGCAGCTGTTTCTTCCCTAACCGGCTTATCATCAAATGGATCATAATCGGTCTCATCCCCCTCTTCCTCTTCATCATCTCCGGGCAAAACCGATAC
>CAYZVJ010000150.1:2491-4912 GCA_964481765.1 uncultured Rikenellaceae bacterium
GTTACCGATAGTAAAATGGTGGCAACCACTGTAATTTTGAGGGTTCTCCAGAGGGGTAATAATTTCAGGTTCAGTAACCTTAATCCCATGATCAGAAGTAAAAAAGGAATGGAAAAAGAAGCAATTCCAAACCAGCAGTCCATGAACAAATAAGCAAACCAAGCTCCGGTTTTCCCTGACCAGTTCTCGACCCGTACCTCCGGACCTGAAAAAATCTTTGACCATTCGAAACTTTGATCAATTTTCCAGGAGAAAAGATAGGATATAAAAGCCAGGGAAAGATAAAGGGCAAAAACAATGATGGAAAGGCCAATAACAAGCTTTGTGCGATCATCTCTGAAAAACATGACCAACCTGCTCCTTCTTTGCGATTTCAGTTTCGATTTGTTCGTTTTTGCCATCCCTTAATATTATATGCACCTCCGGGTATCACTAATGGTGAAACCTGTGCCCCCGTGAATGTTTTTAAATCCCGTAAAATTAATCAATGAAAAGGGAAATCTGAAAACGAAGGTCATATATTTTGTATTCCCTGTTAGTAGGGATTTATTGAAGTGTTCAGTTCACCATAAGAGAGTCCAGTATGCTTTCCATGATCGGTTTTGAGATCCTCAGGTAGTCCTGCGGACGATCAAACTTCTTGTCAGATACCGGCTTTGAATAAACGTTTTCAGCTATAAGCTTCATTTTTAAATTACTCAACGTAAGATAAAATTCCAGCAGGACACCATCAATCTCATTGTATGGTGTGGCAGAATTGGGATCTCTTATACCAATTTCTCGCGTGAAAAATACCGGAATCGGATCATCTCCGATTTCAGGAAGCCGGATCATTGCCTTCTCACAATAGAAACCACATATCTCCTTTCCTCCATCAACAAACTCGATATCCATATTGGCCATCAACCTGAAACCCGGAGCAATCTCACCTTGCTTCCCCTCAAAATAAAACTTCTTGTTCATCACTTTTAAATAGGTAATGTTATCCGTATTTTTGCTGTTGGTTACATTGCTTATGTTAAAATAACCAAAAATGCCATCAATTTCTGTCATTACTGCATCGTTCCTGAATTTCATCGTCATCTCATTTGGTAACAATTCGACCGGAATCTTGCCAAGGTTGCTCTCCAGATAAGTAATGCTGTAATGGATCTCTCCTTCCCGAAAATCTCTGTCGGTGGTGTCTCCACAGGAACTAACAAGGAGTAAAAGTAGTACGGTGACAATGATATGTACTTGATTACCGTTCACAAACAGGAATATAGATACAAGAAAGTTAAATTTAGACAATTAATTTGACAAACGTTTTTTACGTTGCGATTATTTTGATCAGTGCACCGTTTGTCATGATTGCTGGATATATTCACCAGACCGAAGTACAAAATAAGCAATCTTGACAAACTGTTTATAAAAAAAATGCATAGATTTGTAATTCATCAAAAAATAATTCATAAAAATTTGACTATGAACAAATTAGCGGTGGTGGCTCTCGGAGGTAATGCCCTCTTAAGGGGAAATCAGGCGGGAACCATTGAGGAGCAGGAAACAAATACAACAAATACCATTGAAAACCTTATTTTCCTGATCCGGGAGGGATATGATCTGGTGATCACGCATGGAAATGGTCCACAGGTTGGAAATATACTCATGCGGAATGATGCCGGTGAACAGATGTACAATATTGCCCAGATGCCGCTTGATATATGCGTTGCAGACTCACAGGGCGGGATTGGATACATGATCGAGAGGATGTTCATGAATGTCCTGAATAAGTACAATATTAAAAAGAATGTGGTAACCATGGTCACACAGGTAATGGTCAATAAAGAAGACCCTGCTTTTCAGGACCCCCAGAAGCGGGTTGGCAAAATTTATTACAAAGAGCAAGCCAATGCCCTTCATAAAGCCAAAGGATGGATATTCAAACAGGAAGTAAAAGCCGAAGGCGGATGGAGAAGAGTTGTTCCTTCTCCAATACCCATCGGGATTCAAAATGATAATGTTGTGGAACAGTTGGCCCGTTCAGGCAATATCGTAATCGCTGCCGGTGGAGGCGGAGTCCCGGTGTATATTGATGAGAAAAACGATGTGCAACCCGTGGAGGCAGTTATTGATAAGGACCTTGCATCTGCCCTGCTGGCAGCAAAAATACACGCAGATGAGTTTTATATACTGACAGATGTCCCCTATGTCTATATCAATTATAAAAAACCGGACGAGGAAGTGAAAGAATTCCTGAACTATGCCGATACCCTCAAATACCTGGAGATGGGGATGTTCAGCGAAGGAAGCATGGCACCCAAAATCAGGGCATGCCTCTCCTTTATTAAACAGGGAGGGAGAAAAAGCGTGATCACCGAAGCAACAAAACTGGAAGATAAAAAATACGGCACCAAAATCACCATGGAGTATGAGGATTGA
>CAYZVJ010000151.1:0-4863 GCA_964481765.1 uncultured Rikenellaceae bacterium
AAATGCATACACCCGTCCAGCCCACTGCAGAGGAGGAAGAAAAAGCCATTGAAGCGTCCATTAACAATCCCGAACAGATAGAAAAGAGAAAACTGTTTCCTGGTTCGCAATGGGAACTGATGAAGCCAGGCAGATTGGATTATATTGGATTTGGCGGTAGCTGGATCCTGGTGGGGTTAGTCATTTTCCTCCTCTGGTTGATGGTGTCGATACGATGAATGAAAAAGTTAACCCGGCAATTACCAATATGGAAATCGAAATAAAAACAGGAAAACCTGAATTTGATAATTTCTATCCGCTGGTCAAATCCTTTCTTGAAAAAGATGTGCTGGAAGTCAATATCGATGGACAGAAGATCAGGGGATACCGCTCACCGGACACCCGGTCGATATGGATCAGAGATTATTCTGATATTCTGCGCGGGGTAAAATATTTTGAACATGACCTGACCAGCACCATTCGTCATTTTGCTGATAATCAAAATAGACAGGGACGGATTTTTGACTACTTTACCACCTTCCCTGAAAAACTTCCCTGCGAGAAGGAGAACTGGACAAAATATGTCAGGGTACCCGTTGAAGCGGATGTTGAATACCGGTTTGTAAAAGCAACATACCTTGCCTGGCAGGCAAGCGGTGATGATGAATTCCTTCAGGAGATGATCCCTTCCCTGGAAAAGGCATTGACCTATGTATTGCTTCATTCGCCCTATTGGGATAAAAAGGCAGGACTGGTAAAAAGACCCTATACGATAGACACCTGGGATTTTGCATATACAGCCGGAAAACACGAATGGCTGCAGTTTCAAATCGATGATGATACCTTCTGGGGCTTCATGCACGGGGATAACAGCGGGTATTATGAAGCCTTTCTGATCATGTCCCTTTTCTATGATTATTTTACCAGAAGCGAATTAGCAGACCAATGGAGGGCACGGGCATCTGCATTACGCGAAGCGATGAACAGAACGTGTTGGAATGGTTCATATTATACCCATTTTGTGAAAATAGCTCCGGTATCCATTCCGGGAGTGGAAGAATCCGTTCAGCTTAGCCTGAGCAATCCGATGAATATCAACCGGGGAGTTGCCAGCCACGAAATGGCGCGGTCCATCATTCAGGAATACCGGAAACGACATGCAGAAAAGGCCGGTTTTGCTGAATGGTACTCCATTGACCCACCCTTTCCGGATGGGATCTTCGGTGATGATAAACTGGTGAAAGGCGCATACGTCAACGGCGGAATCATGCCCATAGTAGGAGGAGAGCTTGCCCGTGCAGCCTTCGATCATGGTTTTGAGGAGTATGCAATCAGTATATTAAAACAATATTACCGGATGATTTCCGAGACGGGGGAAACCTACCTCTGGTATTTCCCGGATGGAACATCATCTTCTGTGGGAACCAGTACAAGTCCGGATGCAGAACCCACTGACGGCTGGGGATCCAGCGCAATGCTCAATGCACTCATTGAGGGATTGGCAGGCGTTACCGATCATTATAAAATGATGCAAAAAATCGAGCTCTCACCGCGATGGCATGCTGCCCGTATCTCCAGGGCGGAGGTGAAGATTAGTTATGCAGCTTCCGGTTGTAGTATTCGTTATTCCTATGTTATGCAAGAGAACTGCTTGTCATTGGAGGTGGAAGCCACTGCTGCTGAAGTTGATTTTCATGTCATGATACCGGAGACTTCCTCCGTATCCCGCGTTGAAGCAAACGGAACAGCAATATTCTTCAGAATAATCCTTATTGAAAAAAGTAATTACGTTGATTTTACAATCAATATAAAGAAAAAGAGCACCATTAAAATTAATTTAGTGAGGAAAGAAAATGAATAGAAACCGGTTTCTTACTACCCTGGGTGCACTTACCGGAGGAACATTGCTGGCAAGACCCGCTCTGGCTGACTGTTTGCTCCCTGGTAAGACACAAAAGATTACCGATGAAACATCCTTCTGGAAGTTTGTCAGAGAACAGTTTCTTTTTCCTGAAGACTACAGCTACCTGAACACTGGTGGTATCGGTGCGGTACCCCTCCTTGTCCTGAATCGTGTAAAAACATCGATGGATAGAATGGAAATTTATCCCAGGCCAGGACATGATCATGAAAAGTGGCTCATGGCAAAAGAGACCTGCTGCAAATTACTCGGGGATGAATGTGTTACAGAGGAGCTGGCTTTTACCAGCACGGCAACCGAGGGGATCAATATCGTTATTAACGGATTGCAATTAAAACCTGGCGATGAAGTGATAACCTCCACCCACGAACATCCTGCACTCCATATCCCATTGCTTAACCAGGTAAAAACCAGGGGAGTTGTATTACGAACTTTTCATCCTGACATGAAAAACGGTTCTGGAAATGTTCAGCGGATAAGTAATCTGATAACACGCAAGACCAGGCTTATTTTCATCAGCCATGTTACATGCACAACAGGACAGGTTTTTCCTGTCAAAGAGATTGCAGACCTGGCAAAATCGAAGGGGATCCTGTTTGCTGTCGATGGGGCGCAGGCAGTTGGCCAAATACCGGTTGACCTCAAAGATGTTGGTGTTGACTGTTATACTTTTAGCGGACACAAATGGATGCTTGGTCCTAAACGTACGGGTGTCCTGTTTGTAAACAACGATAAACTGGAAGACATCCAACCGGTAACCGTTGGAGCATATTCGGATGACGGGTATGATACTGAATCCGGAATGTTAACATATCATCCTACTGCTCAGCGGTTTGAATACGGCACACAGAATGAATCACTCTTTCATGGCCTTCAGGAAGGAGCTGAGTTTATCCTGACCATAGGGCTCCAACGGATTATCGAACGAAACAGGAAAATGGCTGAGGCATTCTATCATGGATTGGAAACTCTTTCAGGAATAACAATCCTCTCCCCCGAAGAGGAGAAATACCGCTCATCAATGATCACCTTTAAAAGCAAATCACATGATAACGGAGAGATAGCGTCCTATCTGTCCGGGAAGAGGATCCGCGTGCGGGTGGTGAATGAAGCCAACCTGGGAGGGATCAGGGTCTCCTTCCATCTCTATAATGATGATTCAGATGTGGAAAAGATCCTTTCGGAGATCGAAAAATTTAGTACTGCATAAAATTAAATGTATGAAGATAAGCGACGCGTTAAAGAATATTAAAAAAATTAGTTATCCCGATACTTCTCCCCCGGTGGTTGAACGATCGATTGACCTCCTTAACGCATTCATCTCTTCTTCAGAGACGGTAATTGAACCGGTAAAGAAAGTGCTGCCCGATGAGAAGGCATTTGTGGTAGCGGTAGCAACTTCGTCCCGGCTAAAAGAGTTTGGGATAAAGAAACCCCTGAAACCGAAGGATGTGTTTGTCTATATTCTGCTTCGGAAAAATGGAACAGGCTACTGCGTAAGTTCTCATACCCGGTATCTCTTTTCCTTTGTTAACCATTTGATCCACCATATGGATGAATGGAGTATTGATGCGATTAATTGTGGAAAATGGATTACCCCATCATTTACCTGGCAAAGAGTTTCTTACGATTATTTTCTTACCCAGCAGGGAAGGATACAATATAGATTAAACCGGGCAAGCTATGTTGCCGAACTTGCCCGGTTGGGTTTTACACACATCGAAGTGAATGGACTGGCATTTCCGGCGGGATTGGAAAGCGGACCGAAGGGAGAGGCTTACCCCATGTTCTATACCTATTGCCCTGCCCTGGATCAATTTGTCTCCAGCCGCTTGAATAAAGGATTGTATCCCAACGATTACCTTTCAGCTAATCTTACGTTCTTGAAGCAAAATGCAAAACAGGCAGTTGAGTATGGTTTGGTACCCGGGTTGCTCTGTTTTGAACCCAGATCGGTACCCGAGCAGTTCTTTCATGAATATCCGATGCTTCGGGGAGCAAGAGTCGATCATCCCTTCAGAAGCTTTAAACCCAGGTATAACATGACCATAACCCATCCGCTCGTTCGACAACATTATGCCGAATTGATCCGGAACCTGATGCAGGAAGTTCCAGCATTGGGATTTATCACCATCTGGACCAACGATAGCGGTGCAGGGTTTGAACATACAAAATCGCTGTATGTCGGTCGGAACGGGGGTGCATACCTTATCCGGGAATGGAAAGATGATGCAGAGATTTCACAATTAGCCGGAGAGAATGCATTACGCTTCTTCCGGGTGCTCAGAGACGAAGCCCGAAAGGTTAATCCCGGTTTCAGGGTTATTACCCGAATGGAATCGTTTTACGGAGAGCATGAAACTATCTGGGAAGGGCTGACTGAAGGACTGGAAATTGAAACTTCCTCACTTCTGGCAAGGGGATGGGAAATGCCCTACAGACATCCGAAGTACAGGGATTCGAACCAGATTAATGCAGGTACAGTGTACCAGATGGATTTTGATCAACGGGAAAAAGAATTGTCAGAGGAGCTTGTGAAAAGGGAAAGCGCTGCCCATTTTTATTTTTCAGCCGGACCACACTCCATGTTTGACCCGCTGATCGGTATCCCCTATCCATCCCTTACCTGCAAGAGACTAAGAACATTGCATGAGAACGGAGTTGACCTTCTCGCCTGTACCGGAGGAATCGTACCACCTGAATTGGTGCCCCATGATATCAACCAGGAGGTAATCCATTCATTTCAGTATGATCCGAATATGGATGTTGATGCGTTCCTTGAGAAAACAGCGTTGAAATGGACCGAAGGTGGGGATGCTAATGTGCTGCTTAAAGCATGGAAGCTTACCGAAGAGGCTATCCTGGCATTCCCGAATGTCACACCCCTCTATTCCACCTTTGGCTTTACCTGGTACAGGTTATGGGCACGTCCCCTGGTACCCGATATTGAAAAAATTCCACAG
>CAYZVJ010000152.1:0-4802 GCA_964481765.1 uncultured Rikenellaceae bacterium
CCCATATTTTCACCTGCCAGGAGAAAGTCTGTATTTCCTGAAATTGATCCCGTGTATTTTCCCCCGTGTTGTTCAATCATCGATTTCAATTCATCACGGCTGTGTTCCTGGAACGTTCCGGAGATCACAAATATCTTGCCGGATAGTTTATTCGACCTGTTTTTGAGTTCAGCCTCGTTGATCTCGAACTGCAAGCCTGCTTTTTGCAGGTTGTTTATTATTTCCAGGTTTTTGGTATCGGAGAAGTATTGAATGATGCTGTTTGCGATTCGTTCACCGATTTCAGGGACGGATGTCAGTTCTTCCAATCCGGCATTTTTCAGAGCATCGATAGTAACGAACCGTTTGGCGATTGTCTGGGCTACTGTTTCTCCGACATAGCGAATGCCCAATGCAAAGATTACCCGGGGAAATGGAATTTTCTGTGACTCGCGAATGCTCTTCAATATTCGATCGGCCGATTTCTCACCCAATCTTTCCAGGGGGATGAGTTGTTCTTTTTCAAGACGATACAGGTCACTCACATCGTGTACATACCCTTGGTTAAAGAGCAGGTTAATTGTTTCCTCGCCCAGTCCATCGATATCCATTGCACGCCGGCTGATAAAATGTTCTATCCTTCCCTTTATCTGGGGAGGGCAACCGATTTCATTCGGGCAGTAATGGTTTGCCTCTCCTTCATAACGTACAAGCGGTGTACCGCATTCCGGGCATATTTCAGGAAACTCAACAGGCAGGCTACCTGTGCTCCTCATCTCTTTGTTAACGCCTACGATCTTAGGAATGATCTCACCACCTTTTTCAACAAATACCCTGTCTCCGATATGAAGGTCCATCAGCCGGATCTGGTCTTCATTGTGCAACGATGCTCTTTTGACCGTTGTTCCCGCCAGCAGGACCGGCTTCAGGTTCGCTACGGGTGTGATTGCACCGGTTCGACCGACCTGGTAATCGATACTGATCAGGTCGGTTTCGACCTGGTCTGCCTTAAACTTATAAGAGATAGCCCACCTTGGAGATTTGGCTGTGAATCCGAGCTGCTTTTGCTGGTGCAAAGAATCCACTTTAATTACAACCCCGTCAATAGCAAAGGGAAGCGACTTTCTTTCTTTATCCCACCGGTCAATAAAGTCAAAAACCCGTTCGAGGTTATCGCACCGTTCCATGAATGCAGAGACCTTGAACCCCCATCTGCTTGCTTTTTGTAAATTCTCGAAATGGCTGTCAGAGGGCAGGTTGGTACCCAGAAGAAAGTATAAATAGCAATCCAGCGGCCGGCGTGCCACCAGGGAGGAATTTTGCATTTTCAGTGTTCCGGATGCTGCATTCCGTGGATTGGCAAAGAGGTTTTCTCCACGATCTTCCCTCTCCCGGTTTAATTTTTTGAATCCTTCGCTGGATATAAAAACCTCACCCCGGATCTCAAACTCTTCCGGATAATCCGTGCCCCTCAACCGGAGAGGAATGCTTTTGATGGTCTTTGCGTTTGCTGATACAATGTCGCCACGAATACCATCCCCGCGGGTTACTGCCTGAGTAAAAACACCGTTACGGTAGGTTAATCCAATTGCAGTCCCGTCGTACTTCAACTCACAGGCATATTCGAAACGGTCACCGATCATTTTTCTGATCCGCAGATCGAACTCCTTTAACTCATCACGGGAATATGTGTTTCCCAGCGAGAGCATGGGGTAGTTGTGTTCTACCTGCTCGAACTCAATGTTTATATCACTGCCGACACGCTGAGACGGGGAGTTGCTGTCATGAAATTGGGGAAACTGTTTCTCCAGTTCAATCAGGTCATTCATCATTAGATCAAATTCAAAATCACTGATTTCAGGTTGAGCTAAAACATAATAATTGTAATTATGTTTCTCAATTTCTTCTCTTAGTCGTTTAATTCTTTCTTCAGCAGATCCCTTATCCATGGCAAAGCGAATGGTTGCAAGGTTGACATTGTTCTACGTAAAACAAAATACGGAAAAGTCAATCAATTTTCAAGGGGAAATGGAAAAATAAAAATTGAGAATCCCAAAAGAGCAATTAAAAAACAGTATATTTGTTCAAGCAATGGTAACAGGAAGAACTTTCGGAATTCCTGTTAAAAGGGAATCAGGTGAAAGACCTGAACAGTACCCGCTGCTGTAAGTTCCGGTCCGCCAGCCATGTGAAATAATGCTTTGTATTAGCTGGTACCACAATTTCACATAGCCAGTTGGGCGCTTGCGCTAAAGCTCAGGCGCCAGAATGCGGACCAGGATCTTTGAAAACTCGAGACCACTTTCCACCAGGATCACCACGGTTATAGAAAAAGGTGGGGGGGAAGGTATTCAAAGATCGGAATAAGTCAGAAGACCTGCCATTATTTAACATATGTTCGGGATTAAACAGATTGGGTATCTCATTGAAAAAGCTCATCTTACAATTAGCCCTTTTCCCCCTGGTTTCCCTGCAATTATCAGTTTTTGCAGGTGATCCCGACACGTTGCTTATTGCACCGGTTACGATTACAAATCCCAGGGTTACCTTCTATTCGGAAGATACCAAATGTATATCGATCGACTCACTTGAACTGGCAAGGAACTTTACAATGAACCTCGGTGAGTTTCTTGCGCAGCATTCTACCCTGAGCGTGTCGAGCTATGGAGGGTTCAATTCGCTCACTTCAATCTCTTTCCGGGGCACTGGATCCAATCATACACTCGTTACCTGGCATGGATTTCCTGTCAATTCACTCACAACGGGAGGGGTGGACCTCTCCCTGATACCGGTTGGGATCTTCGATAAAATCAGCCTTGTATATGGTGCCTCAGGATCACTCTATGGCAGTAGCTCAATCGGGGGATCAATCATGCTGGAAAACAGGACGAACTGGACCAACAGGCTGAGCGTGGGATTGAGTACAGGAACAGGAAGCTTCGGCTACCGGAGGTATGGATTGGAATGTGCTGTTGGAAATGACCGGATCCAGTACAGCATTTCCGGATTCTTTAACCGGTCTGACGATGATTTTTGGTTTACAGATAACCAGAAATCAGGGAATCCGAAAGTGCAACTGGATCACAATAAGCTGGTATCGTACAGTGTTCTGCAGGACCTGCAGGTGAAGCTTCCGGGAAATAACACGCTTGGATTGGGAATCTGGTATCTTGAGAAAGAGAAGGAGATCCCTGAGATCATGGGGTCGTATGGCGTTTCAAACCAGGTACAAAAAGACAGCCTGCTGAAAGGATACATTCAATGGAACAAACGGACAGCAAGATCAAACCTCATTATCAAGTCCGCTTACCTGATGGACTTTTTGAGATATACAGATAAGCTTGATGCAGAGGACGAGAATTATATCATTGATTCAAAAATAGAGAGCCACCGGTTACTGAATGATGTAAACCTGAAAGTATACCTGAATTATTTTGTGTCGTTTGATATAGGCGGCACATTCAGTTACCTTACTGTTCATACCAGCAACTACCGATCCGATCAGGGTGAAATGCAGGGAGATATTTTCGGTGGCATCAAGGCTCAGCTGGGCAATTGGATAACGAACCTTACGTTACGGAAAGTTTTCACACCCTATAAGGATCCCGGCTTACTCTATTCTGCCGGCATAAAAGTATCCTCGCATTCAAAGCGGGTTACCGGAAGGGCAAACCTGTCCAATAAATACAGAACACCCGGGTTTAATGAAAAATACTGGCAACCCGGAGGGAAAAGGGATCTGAAACCTGAAAAGGGATGGGGTCTCAACCTGGGGGCTGAATGGCTGATCTGGAAATCGGATGACGGAACAGGGAATTTTCGCATTGATGCCGATGCCTATACCTCACACATTAACAACTGGATTCAATGGGTGCCTTCAGAGGTAAACGGCATCTGGAGCCCGGTAAACTACAAAAAGGTGTGGACACGGGGTGTCGAAACCTCGTTGATCCTGGATAAAAATTGGGGAGAATTTTCCTGCAAGTTTACAGCCGGATATGCCTGTACACACTCAACAACCGAAGATTCATCGGATGGCTTAAGCCAGAACGGTAACCAGTTAAAATACGTTCCGGTTCATGCAGTGAATGGATCCCTGAAAGTCCAGTTCAGAGGAGTATATTTTGTGTTATCCAATCAATTTACAGGTGCCCGGTATACCACCGGGGAAAACGATCCATTAGAAAAGATTGATCCATATGACCTGAATAACCTTTTGCTGGGAATGCATTTTGGGCCAAAGGATATTGTTACCCTTCAGGCCAGGATAACCAACCTGTTTAATGTCAATTACCAGGTCATCCGTGCATATCCCATGCCCGGAAGAGGGTTTTATGTGAATGTGGCTTTGAATTTGAAACAAGATAAAAGATTAAAGTAATGCCATAGGCATCCCTGTGGGAAAAGATAAAAGTAAGTGAGGCGATGAGAGGTGAGAGATGAGTGGAAAAAGGAAACGTTCAACATTTGCCAAAGGCGTGCCTATGGCACACCATTCCATTATCCAATATCCTATAACTTATAACTTATTAACTTATAACTGATAACCATCATGAAAATCACGTTTCAATTTTGCATTTTGTTTTTGTTCATTGCCGTTCTGGCTGCCTGCTCAGAGGAGGAGAACAAACCAACAGACACAGGATTTCTCCATGGACTCTATATTGTTAATGAAGGGAGTTTTCTGAGTAATAACGGCTCTATCAGTTATTACGATCCCGATTCGGCAAAGCTGGTGAATAAACTGTTCCAAACCATCAACCAGAGAGTTCTTGGCGATGTGGTACAATCCTTTGGAGTGGCTGATGATAAAGGATTTATTG
>CAYZVJ010000153.1:0-1773 GCA_964481765.1 uncultured Rikenellaceae bacterium
GATGAATAAAACCAAACATCACCGGGTGGATCTTTCAGTTCAGACTGGATGGCAAAATGATACATATCTTTCTCCATATAGAGCATCCGCGTAACGTGAGAAAGGTTAAAATAGTTCTCAACCCATTCCAGTCCGGTATTCATATGTAATATGTGATCGAGAAGGATGTTTTCCCGTTCATCGTCACTCCATTCCGGTATACCCACAGGCTGGACCGGATCAAAAAGACCTTTTCGGTAAAGAATACCTGCCAGGGCATTGGATATGCTTTTGGTCATGGACCATCCCAGCAATGGAGTATTTTCATCCACTCCCGGGGCATATTTTTCCGCAATAACCGTATCCCTGTAAACAACCATCAGCGCAAAAGTTTTCACCCGCTCCTCCCCTGCTTTATCAAGAGCCGTATCCACAATTTCATTCAGGCGGGTATAGTCTACTCCTGCCGGAAGTGTTTCGGACAGCACATTGCCCATGGGCCAGGGAATGGTGTCCTGATCGCCGGGGAACCGGTTGATGTCCGGACTCTTTACACTTTTCAATTCATCCGTGGTATAACCGATCACACTCACACATCCAAGTCCTTCGCGGTAGACGGCTTTTCTTTTAGCCAAACCAAGAAGCGAACTGGTAACAGTCTGGTTATCAAAGTCAACTCTGTTTCTGGCAAGGTTGACCGGGAAAAAATTCAACTCCTGGCTTTCCACCTGCTCCTGTGTCCTGCCCGAAACGAAAATCCCGGATGCCAGGTTCTTGGATGCATAACCGGTTAGTATAGGAAGTCTTGGTGCGGCATAGAATGCAGCCACGATGATAACAACAATCAGAAAGGTCCAGAGGCCTTTCTTGATGTATTTTTTCATGATAATAATGTTATTTATGGTTTATTCCTGTTCCTAAAATTAAACCAACAATTCATCAAAAACAAATCAATTTCGCCAGGATTGTTTTATCGCCCGGACAGGCAGGGGAGACAAATTCTACGGCTTTTAAGCTCAAAAGTCGACTCGGGAGACCTGCCTGCCGCAGGCAGGGTCGACCTACATAGTCCCCGGGTTAACAGAGGCTGATCGGTATAATCGATAGGTCTGGCTTTTCTACACATCATGGGGTTATTCGGAATGCAGAAAAATCATCACTTTGATCCGCACGGTCTGACGGCTTAAGTCCGTCTGACCGATAGAAAAAAACGGAAACCCTATCCGTCACCCGTCCGACTGCGTCATCCGGGCGGAGACCCGGAATGGGTCAGACGGTTCGAGTAGACCCGTTAAAAAATTCGTCAGACGAACGGCAGTCGTCTGACGAATAGTGTCCTCAAGAGAATTATAATGTGCTGGTAATCAAAAAGAGCTACAGGGTTGACACTTCCTGGATAATTTCCATCCCCCGGGCAATTGCCTGTTCATTAATGGGAATCAGGTGATGATATCTTTCCGGCAGTGATTTCTTCAATCCTTTTATCACGTTCTCGTGCTTGATAATGGGTTTGATTTTCAGGTAGCCACCCAGTACAATCATGTTAAATGTTTTGGTGGTTTCCATTTTGGCAGCCTCTTCCGCAGCATCTATCCGGTAGATGTTGATATCTTTTCGCTCCGGATGGCGTGATATTCCGTTTCCATCATACAACAGCAAACCTCCCGGTTTGACAGTCGGTTCAAATTTATCGAGTGATTGCTGGTTAAGGAGAATTGCTGTATCAAACGAATTGAGTATGGGTGAACTGATCCGTTCATCGCTGACAATTACAGTAACATTGGCAGTTCCTCC
>CAYZVJ010000153.1:1873-4794 GCA_964481765.1 uncultured Rikenellaceae bacterium
GTTGCCAGGGCAGGAGCCCTGCCGTGCGCTGCCTCCTGCATATCGATATCCATGTAGTTATACATCAGCACGGAGCAACCGACCGGGGCTATTCCGATGGTATCTGACTGGATACCGAGCTCCTCGATCACTTCCGCCAGGATCCGGTGTGTTGTGCTGTGTCCGCAACCGGGACAATAATGCAGCACATTGTCAGTAAGAATGGAAGTACGTTCATACACCAGGTTCTCCTTAGCAATGATCTCATTTTTTTCTATTGTATCTGGCATGGTTTACCCTCCAATAATTTTATTTTTCAATGCTTCAACGATCTCTTCGGGTGTCGGAATGATTCCTCCCATCCGTCCATAGTGATCCACTTTAACCTTCTGGTCAACAGACAGCAGAACATCTTCCACCATTTGTCCGCTACTCATTTCAACCGACAGGATCCCTTTAATCTGGTCTGACATGGCTCCGAGTTCTTTTTTTGGATAGGGCCAGAGGGTAATGGGTCTGAACAGTCCTACTTTAATGCCCTCCGCTCTGGCCAGTTGCATTGACTTCTGGCATATCCTGGAACTGGTACCATAAGCAACAAACAGGTATTCGGCATCGTCGCAGGATATCTTCTCATAGAGGACCTCATTCTCTTCCACTTTTTTATATTTTGCTTGTAGTTTAATGTTATGCCGTTCATGCCTGGCGGGGTCGAGATCGAGAGAGGTAATGATATTCCGTTCCCGGTCTGGGGTTTTCCCTGTGGTAGCCCATTCCGGAAATTCGGTTGCCCGTGGTTTCTGTTCCCTGAATTTCACCTTTTCCATCATTTGACCGATGGCTCCATCGGACAGGATCATAACCGGGTTCCTGTATTTAAAAGCAAGGTCAAAGGCAATGGTAACGAAATCAGCCATTTCCTGGACGGATGATGGAGCAAGGGTGATCAAGCGGTAATCACCGTGTCCTCCCCCTTTGGTAGCCTGGAAATAATCGGACTGGGATGGTTGGATCGTGCCTAATCCGGGGCCTCCGCGAACGACATTCACCACCAGACAGGGTAGTTCAGAACCGGCAATGTATGAAATGCCCTCCTGCATCAGGCTGATCCCGGGGCTGGATGAAGTGGTCATCACCTTTTTTCCACACGCAGCACCTCCATATAGCATATTGATGGCTGCCACTTCACTTTCAGCCTGCAGGACAACCATTCCTGTCCGTTCATAGGGTTTAACAGCCATAAGGTACTCCATCACTTCCGACTGGGGTGTAATGGGGTAGCCAAAATAGCCATCTGTCCCTGCTCTGATAGCAGCTTCAGCAACTGCTTCATTTCCTTTCATCAATTGAAATTCTTCCATCGGATCAAAATAATATTTGGTTCCTAAGCTGTAGTAACTTCCACTTTTTTCCGGTACACGGTAATCACGCCATCCGGGCAAACAATGCCACAATTCATGCAACCGGTGCAGGCTTCAGGATCTTTCATATAGGCGTAATGGTATCCTTTTCCATTCACATCGGTTGTCATAGCAATAACATCTGTCGGACAGGATCCGACACACACTTCACACCCTTTGCATTTTTCAATATCAACGACAATTGCACCTTTTACTTTAGCCATGTTTCCTTTTTTTTCAAGTTTACGCCAATCCTGATCAAAGATAAAAAAATCGGCTATATCGTATACTGATTAATATCACCTCTAACTCTGTTCTAAAACATTGAGGATTCTCTGGATTTCAGAAAGAGGTTCAGTAATGATCCTCATTAAACCGTTTCAGCCTGGATTCAAGTTCTCCAAACTGTGACCGTTGAACCAGCGAGACACAAGCCCGCAAACCTTCGTGCCTGTCACTTCCCGTGATATCAAGGGATATTGCACTTATTCCGTAATACAAAAGTTCTTCCAGCAGATCCGGGCCAGTCATGCCTGGATACGAAACGGTGAAATAAAATCCATCGGCAAGCGGTTTATCCTCATCCCTGTCATAAACAATATTGAAGCCGTTATCGAGAAAAAGTTTCTTCATGATTTTTGCCTTTTCACCATACTCTTTTACTCCTTCAACGAAATTATAGGTTCCGTCATTTGCAGCTTTTAGAATTGCAGTCAGGCCGAACTGGGCAGAGTGTGATACACCTGCCGAGAGGGCATACAACGCACCAAAGATCATGGAATAGCCAAAGGTATCCGATGTATAATATCTTTTGAGATCGGTATATTGGCGATCAAACAGGGCATCCGAGATAATCATCATACCCACCCGTTGACCTGCATAGCTAAATATTTTGGAACTGGAAAACAGGATCATGAAATGATCGGTATAGTGGCCTACTGTTGGTTGATAGGGAGGCTGACCCGGCACCGAATAATCCACCCGGAAGTCCATACCAAAATAGGCAAGATCCTCGACCACAATCACATCGTATTGGGTGGCTAATTCTCCAATGGTCTTTAACTCCTTTTCAGTGAAACATATCCAGGAGGGGTTATTGGGATTGGAATAGAGTATGGAAGAGACTTTGCCTGATTCCAGGTAGGATTCCAGTTTATCATGGAGTTTATCTCCGCGGTAGTTATACACATCAAAGGAGCGGTAATCATGTCCAAGAATTCTCACCTGTTGTTTTTGTACGGGAAATCCCGGATCAATAAAGAGTGTCCCCTCTTTTGTCCTGTCGCTTCGGTTGGCAACCAGGTACATGGCCATGCTCCCCATCATCGAACCCACGGTTGGGATGCACCCATCCGGTTTCACATCCAGGTTAAGAAAAAGTTTAATGAACCTTGACATCTCCTCTTTCAGTTCCGGGATCCCTTCAATCATGGGATACCGGTTTGACACTCCTCTTTTCAGGGCCTCGATTTGAGCCTCTATACCAATTTCAACGGGTTCCAATCCCGGGACCCCCATCTCCATCCGGATAAATTTTTCTCC
>CAYZVJ010000154.1:0-4791 GCA_964481765.1 uncultured Rikenellaceae bacterium
ATTAAGCTACGGGTCCAGTGTCCCCGCAAAGATAGGAAAAAATTGATCTATGTGAATAGAAATGGCTAAATTGCACATGAATAAGGACCAGCAGATTTTTTCAATTTTTACGTTCATGAGAATACCGACTCGTAAACCATTTAACATAGGAGCTTTTGCCGAAATGCTATTCGGAGCATCAGAAAAATTCTCCCTGGAACACCGGTTCCTGAATGGTTCATTAATCCTGGGAGGGCTTACGGCATTCTCATCAATGGTTTTCAACATAGCCCTTCACCTGGGACTCTACCTTCAACTGTTAACAGCCGTTACCGCGGTCTTGCTGTTTGGTCTCTATTATTTTTCCCGTATCAAACAGAAATTTTACCTCCCACTCTATATCCTGTCGCTTGCCGGACTGATACTTATCAGTTTACTCTGGCTGGCAAATGCCGGATCCAACGGCCCCATGACCTATATCTATTTTGCCATCCTTGCCTTTTTCATCTTTGTTCATACCGGTAGTGCAAGGATTATCATGGTGAGTCTGCTGATCCTTAATTTGCTGGTACTCTATTTTATTGAAAAATGGTTCCCGCATCTTGTTGTTCCATATGATGATCCCTCCATCCGAGCCATTGACCATTACTCGGTTCTGTTACCCACCATTTTGATTATCTATTTTGTTGTCTCCTATGCCAGGTTAAACCTGCTTGAGGAGAAACGCAAAGCTGAGATTTCCGACCAATTGAAATCTGCATTTCTCGCGAACATGTCGCATGAGATCCGAACCCCAATGAACAGTATCCTGGGATTCAGCCAGTTGCTCGAGGATGAAAGCATCGATAGGGAAACCAGGACAAAATACCTGGGTTACATTCATTCCGGTGGTGAGTCACTGTTGAACCTGATCAACGACATCATTGACATCTCAAAAATTGAAGCCGGTGAACTGAAACTTGAGAAATCCTATTTCAACCTGTTTGAAATGATGCAGGAACTGTACGACACCTTTTCAGGTGAACGTGAGAAAATGAATAAAAGCGATATGAAACTAAATCTTGACCTTCCCATATATGCCGAGTATTTTCTCTATTATACGGACAGATTTCGGCTGAAACAGATCCTGGCAAACCTGCTGAGCAATGCATTCAAGTATACGGATGAAGGTGCGGTTGCATTCGGTTTCAGGGAACAGAAAAACCAGTTGGTTTTCTTTGTCAGGGATACAGGCATTGGTATGTCGGAAGAAGAAGCAAAACTGATATTTGAACGGTTCTGGAAAGTAAAGGAACACAAAGGGAGGCTGTATAGCGGAACGGGACTTGGATTGGCAATATCTAAAAACCTGGCTGAATTGCTGGGGGGATCCATCAGTCTCAAATCTGAAAAAGATGTTGGCAGTGAATTTATCTTTACCATCCCCCTGAAAAAACAGAAGGAAAAGGTTCAGAGGGAGATTCAGGTTAAGACAATAAGAAAATACAACTGGAATAAATATATTGTTCTGATCGTTGAAGATGATCCATCGAATTATGCCTACATGAAAGGGGTTCTATCCCCAACACGGGCAAAGCTCAAATGGGTGAAAAATGGAAGAGAAGCGATTGACCTTTTTCATAAGGAACAGGTTGACCTGGTACTGATGGATATCAAGCTGCCGGTTTTGGATGGGATTGAAGCCCTCCGCACAATGAAACAGGAGAACAAAAACCTACCCATCATTGCGATTACAGCATACGCCATGGCTGGTGAAAAGGAGAAATACCTGCTGATGGGATTTGACGGATATTATTCAAAACCGGTGAATGCCAGAGAATTGCTTGATGGAATAAAGAAATTCCTTTCTGCATAACAGGCCATTTCTTCTCATGATAAATCGGGTCTGCATGATTGATCGTTTTGCGTCACCCTGTTGCATTATTCGAGCTATCAAATACTCCCTTTTCCGGATCACATTTCAGTAAAGATGTTTACCTTTATACCTCCGTTTCATCACAATTCTATCATCATGAAAAAGTTCATAAAAGTATTTCTGAAAACACTACTTATTATTGTCATCATACTGCTGGTATTGATTATTGTGCTGCCCATCATTTTTAAACCCCAGTTGATGGAGCTTGCTAAAAATGAGATCAATAAAAATGTGAATGCAACAGTTGAGTTTACGGATTTCAAGCTGAACCTTGTCCGTTCTTTTCCACGTTTGTATGTCGGTATGACGGACCTTTCCGTAGTCGGACTTGAAGAGTTCGACGGGGATACCCTGGTCGCATTTACCTCATTCGGCCTCTCGGTGAATCTTTTCAGTCTGTTTGGGGATGAAGGAATTGAGGTGCGTTCAATTTTACTCGATGAACCCCGCGTTATGGCTCTTGTTCTTGAAGATGGGTCGGCAAACTGGGATATTGCCGAAGAGAGCGGTGTTGAAGAAGTAGCCGATACAACTACCGGAGAGACACCCTCTTTTCACATTCAACTGAAAAAGCTGGAGATCAGAAACGGATCGATCAGCTATCGGGATTCCAAATCGGATATGGAGGCATCCCTGGATGGTTTCAATTTCGTTTTACGGGGAGATATGACACAGGATTATACCGATTTAAACATCGATTCACGAACCGAATCGCTTAATTTCCTCCTGGGAGGCATCCGGTATCTGAAAGATGTCGTGTTAAGGGTAAACATTGACATTGGGGCTGACCTTAAAAATATGAATTTCACCTTCCGTGAGAATGAGATTGCCCTGAATGAATTTGTGTTTGGCTTTGACGGTACCCTGAATATGCCGGGTGAGGATATTGAAACGGATTTGACTTTTCAAACCCGGGAGACAAGCTTTAAAACACTGCTTTCGCTTATCCCTGCTATCTATATGAACGATTTTCAGGATCTGGAAACATCGGGACAACTGGCACTGAATGGGTATGCCAGGGGCATCTACAGTGCTTCGGACAGTACACTTCCTGATATAGGACTTGGACTGAATGTTTCCGATGCCATGTTCAAATACCCTGATCTGCCCAAATCAGTTGAAGATGTTGCGATCGACATGGTTCTTTCATTGGATGGAAATGATCTGGACGGGTCAACCGTTGACCTGAACCGGTTTCACCTGAGTATTGCTGAAAATCCTGTCGATGCTGAAATCCATCTTAAAACCCCGGTCAGCGATCCTGAAGTAGAGGGCAGGGTCACCGGAAGATTTAACCTTGCCAGTTTCTTGGATATCATTCCCCTGGAGGATATCAGCCTGAAAGGATTGGTGGATATGAACCTTGAACTGGGCGGCAGGATGTCAATGATCGAAAATGAACAATATGAATATTTTAAAGCGGATGGACGGCTGGCTCTTTCGGGGTTTGAATATACCAGTCCTGACCTGCCAAAAGATCTGTTGATAAATGATGTGGTTCTTGATTTTTCACCCCGGTTTGTCAATCTCTCCTCTTTTGATGTCCGGATAGGTCAGAGTGATATTCAGCTGAACGGACGACTGGAGAATTTTATACCCTTTATCTTTAAGGATGAAACCGTTTCAGGCAACCTTGAGTTTACATCATCGTTGCTGGATTTGAACGAGCTTATACCGGAAAGTGAAGAAAAGGTAGTGGTAGAGGAAGATACATCATCACTGTCTGTTATAGAAATACCCGATAATATCGATTTCAGGCTGACTTCTTCCCTGGACATGGTCAAATATGATAACATTGAGTTGTCGAACATCCGTGGAATTATATTCATAAAGGATGGAAAAGCTGTGATGGAAGGATTGACAATGAACCTGCTGGAAGGAACGATGGCTTTAAACGGTGAGTATAACACACAGGATATGGCCAAACCGGAAGCTCATCTGGACCTCAGTATCTCTTCTATCGGAATACCCTCTGCATTCAACACCTTTAATACCGTGCAGTCACTGGTACCGGTTGCAAAAAACCTCAATGGTGATATGTCGGTAGACCTGGAATTCAGCAGCCTGCTTGCATCAGATATGCTGCCTGTGATGGAAACCATCAATGGATATGGGAAACTTGCATCCGATTCGGTGCAGGTTGTCAGCTCGAAAACATTTGACCTGATAACCAGTGCATTAAAACTGAGTGAGAAGCGTTCAAACACATTTAAAAATCTGAACATCAGTTTTAACATAAGGGACGGGAGGGTATTTGTTGATCCCTTTAAAGCCAGCATTGGGAATATCGACATGGTGATTGGCGGTGACCAGGGATTAGATCAAACCATGAACTACCTGGTTAAGATGAAAATTCCACGATCGGCGTTTGGGTCTGCAGCAAACCAGGTAATCGATGACCTGGCTGCTGAAGCCAGGGCGGTGGGATTGAACGTTCAACCGGGTGAGTTTGTCAATGTGGATGTAAATGTTGGTGGTACGTTTACCGACCCGAAAATCAGCATGGGCATGAAAGAATCGGGTGGAAGTGCAATGGAACAGGTAAAAGAGCAATTGAAAGAGGTCGTGAAACAGGAGGTTGAAGAAAAGAAAGAGGAGGTTATTGAAAAGATCGATGAAGAGGCTCAGCGGATCATTCAACAGGCAGAAAAAGAAGCCGCGGATCTTATCGAGGCTGCGAAAGAAACAGCGGCGAAAGTGATAGAGGAAGCAGATGCCGGTGCAAAGAAACTGGAAAATGAAGCCAAAGGAAAAGGTCGCATTGCAGAATTAGCCGCACAACGGGCAGCAGATAAACTGCGAAATGAAGCCAGGGAAAAAGCCGATAAACTCATTAAGGCGGCCGAGGAACAAGGAGATAAGATTATTCAGGCAGCAAAAGATAAGGTGGAAGGGAT
>CAYZVJ010000155.1:0-4711 GCA_964481765.1 uncultured Rikenellaceae bacterium
AAATGCAGAATCCTTTCATTCCGGAGAACGTTGAATATGAAGAAAGGTTACCTGGAACGTTCGTTTACAGCAGAACTACCCGGAGGAGAGAAGGTAACGGTTGAATCCATCCGGTTCCTTAGCATTGTCATGCCGGAGATCGGTGCCATACAATATTCGGTTAAACCGGTCAATTTCACCGGTAAGATAACAATCACACCCTATATCGATCTGGATGTACGGAATGAAGATACAAACTATGGTGAACAATTCTGGGAGGAGGTAAACAGGGAAACAGGGAATGGCGAAGGATACATTCTTGGCAAGACTAAAAAACTCGATTTCAACGTGTGCACAGGGATGAAATTCAACCTTCTGAAAAACGGTAAACCCATCCGTTATGACATAACCAGAAATGAACGCGAAAAATACCTGGAAAACTCCTGCTCTATTCAGTTACAACAGGAAGAAATACTGACAATCTTTAAGTATGGAGTAAATCTCACTTCCCTTGATTATAGAACGGGTGAGTTGATGCATGAAGCCGAACAGGTACTGAAAATTGCATTCACGATCGGTTTTGAAAACCTGCTCGCCGAACATACAAAGACATGGATCATGAAGTGGGACGATAGCGATATCCGGATTGGAGGTGATGTAGCTGCTCAACAGGGAATACGTTTTAATATTTTCCATCTGAATCAAACCTATACCGGGGAAGACGAAAGATTGAATATCGGGCCGAAAGGATTTACCGGTGAAAAATACGGTGGCAGTACCTACTGGGATACCGAAGCATTTGTTTTTCCATTCTACCTCTGCACGACAAATCCCGACGTGGGTAAAAAACTATTGTTATACCGCTATAAGCACCTTGGAAAAGCGATTGAGAATGCTCAAAAACTGGGATTTAAAAATGGAGCAGCCTTATATCCAATGGTAACCATGAATGGAGAGGAGTGTCATAATGAGTGGGAAATCACCTTTGAAGAGATCCACCGCAATGGTGCCATTGCATATGCAATCTATAATTATGTGAGACATACCGGTGATCAGAAATACATCGAGGATTATGGTTTGGAAGTACTGATTGCTCTTTCCCGATTCTGGTGCCAGCGGGTCAACTTCTCTGAACCCAAACAGAAATATGTAATCCTTGGAGTCACGGGTCCAAACGAATATGAAAACAACGTCAACAACAACTGGTATACCAATACCATCGCTTCCTGGACCCTTGATTATACCATGGAACAGATCGCTTTACTCAGAAAAAATAATCCGCAACGATTCCTTGAAATTGCTGCAAAGTTGAGTTTCGTTGTTGAGAAGGAGACGAGTAAGTGGAGAGATATCGTGGATAACATGTACTATCCATTCTATGAGGAAGGTCAAGTCTTCCTTCAGCAGGATGGATACCTGGACAAGGAACAGTTCCTTGCACGGGAGATAGATCCAAACCAGCTTCCCATCAATCAACACTGGTCATGGGACAGGATTCTTCGATCCCCCTGTATTAAACAGGCCGATGTTTTACAGGGTATCTATTTCTTCGAAGACCGTTATGACACGGAGACCATCCGACGGAATTTCAATTTTTACGAACCACGAACGGTGCATGAATCTTCCCTGTCAGCGTGCATACATACTATATTGGCTGCGAGGATTGGCGATATTGACGTAGCCTATAACCTCTACCTGCGAACTGCCCGGCTGGACCTGGATGATTACAACAAAGATGTGGCTGAGGGGCTACACATTACCAGCATGGGTGGAACATGGATGGCTGTCGTGGAAGGATTTGGAGGAATGAGAATAGCGGATGGAACGATACGGTTTAATCCCCTTATCCCTGATCAATGGGAATTTTATTCATTTAATGTGCGTTTCAAAGGCAATTTGCTGAATGTGAAAGTCAATCATAAGGCAATTGAAATCAGGAACAGATCAAAAACAACCATCCCTTTGATTCTTTACGACCAGAAATACATGCTTGACGGAGGGAACGAGCTGGTTGTACAGAGAAAAAAGTAACAGCCACTCGGGAATACCCCCTTTTTGTATTATCTTTATGACCCCTTACAACGAGAGAAATCAACTATACGATAATTAAAAAAATTACCATGATGGTTAATGATAACAGAAAATTCAAATCCGGTGTTTTATCCGGTAAAGAGGTTAACGATTTATTTGGTTATGCCAATAAAAATAATTTTGCCATTCCTGCTGTAAATGTGATCGGTACGAACTCTGTGAACGCAGTACTGGAAACGGCCAGGGAGGTGAATTCTCCGGTCATTATCCAGTTTTCCAATGGAGGTGCTGTCTTTTTCGGAGGAAAGGGGATCTCCAATGAGAACCAGCAGGCTGCCATTGTCGGTGGGATTTCCGGAGCACAACATGTTCATACACTCGCTGAATACTATGGTGTTCCGGTTGTATTACATACAGACCACGCTGCAAAAAAACTGCTTCCCTGGATTGACGGGTTGCTTGATGCCGGAGAAAAGTACTTCAAACAACATGGTAAACCCCTGTACAGTTCGCACATGCTGGACCTTTCCGAAGAACCAATAAAGGAGAATATTGAAATTAGCAAAAAGTACCTGGAACGGATGAGTAAACTCGGAATGACCCTGGAAATTGAATTGGGTGTTACCGGAGGGGAAGAGGATGGAGTGGATCATTCAGGCGTTGATAGCGCACGATTGTACACCCAGCCGGAAGAGGTTGCCTACGCATATGAAGAATTAAAAAAAATCAGTGATAATTTTACCATTGCTGCAGCATTCGGTAATGTACATGGAGTTTATAAGCCTGGGAACGTGGAACTGAAACCAATCATCCTGAAGAACTCACAGGAATACATTCAGAAGAAGTTTGGAACGGGTCCCAATCCCGTGAATTTTGTGTTTCATGGAGGTTCAGGATCCGAAAAACACCTGATCAAGGAAGCAATCGGGTACGGAGCGATAAAAATGAACATCGACACGGATATGCAATGGGCGTTTTGGGACGGTATTCGCAACTACTACAAGGAGAAGAAAGATTATTTGCAGGGACAGATCGGTAACCCGGAAGGAGAAGATAAACCCAATAAGAAATATTACGATCCCCGTGCCTGGTTACGAAGCGGAGAGCAAAGCTTTATTAGCAGGCTAAAAGAGGCATTTGAAGACCTCAATGCAGTGAACAGGAACATCTAGGCTTTACCGATTTGTTTATCAAAGCCGGGACGAACAAACTTTTCAAAAGTTGACCCGGCTTTGAATTTTATGATAACGATTGATTCAGAAAATGAAACCACACCGTTTGTTGTTTATAGCAATTTTTTTATCAACCGGGATTTTTTCTCTTTACCCTCAGACGAACATGAAACCAATTCACAGGCAGACTCATCAACTATTTGTTAGCAGCACAGATCCTGGTATCCAGGTTAAGTACCTTCTTTATCTTCCCAATGGGTATGATACGGACGAGAAGAAATCCTGGCCCGTATTATTCTTTCTGCATGGTGCTGGGGAGAGAGGAGATAGCCTTGATCTTGTAAAGATGCATGGCCCCCCGAAAATCGTTGAAACGAAAGACCTGCCCTTTCTTGTTGTGTCACCACAATGTCCTGTAAACCAGAGGTGGTCACCGGGAAGCCTGAAGGAATTACTGGATGACATCCTGCTTACTTACCGTACAGATAAAAACAGGATTTACCTGACAGGATTAAGTATGGGAGGATTTGGGACCTGGGACTTATCCATGAAATATCCGGAAACGTTTGCCGCCCTGGCTCCAATTTGTGGTGGTGGTGATCCATCGCAGGTGGAAAAGATTAAGCACATTCCAGTCTGGGTTTTTCATGGAGCGAAAGACCCTGTGGTACCTGTAGAAAGATCAGAAGAAATGGTAAATGCTTTGAAGAAAATTAACGGGATTGTAAGATTTACGGTTTATCCGGAAGCCACACATGATTCATGGACTGTGACCTACAATAATGAAGAGCTCTACCAATGGTTTTTAAAGCAGAGAAAATAACTGAATACCCGGATGTTCAAAAGATTGATAAAAAAGAGCACTTTACATATTGCATTCCTTATTGCAGGCAGAGTCGTTTTCTCTCAACCTGATTTCCCACCCGATGAACCGGTTTTTACCGATGCCCTGATACCAAGGATCGATATCCTGATTGATCCCGATTCTCTATCTGCTATTTTCGATGATGTAACCAGTTACCACGAGTATCCTGCAACCTTTATCTTTCAGGCAGGACCTGTTGCTGATACGGTATACCAGGTCGGATTCAGACTACGGGGGAACACATCAAGATATTCTCCCAAAAAATCATTCAAGGTATCTTTCAATACATTTATTCAGGGACAACAATACAAGGGACTTGAAAAAATGAATATTAACGGCGAGAACAACGACCCCTCGGTAATCCGTGCAAAACTGTGCTGGGATATTCTAAGGGAATTTAACATTCCCGCTCCCCGGTCTAACCATGTGGAACTATGCATTAACGGGGATTATTATGGACTCTATATCAATGTGGAACATATCGATGACCAATTTGTTTTTTCCCGGTTTGGAAACATGGGGGGTAATTTGTATAAATGCCTCTGGCCTGCCGATTTGGATTTCTTCAGCAGCAATCCAAATGACTATAAATTCACCAGTGGAGACCGGCGGGCATACGATTTAAGAACCAATGTCGAACGGGATAATTATGATGATCTCTATC
>CAYZVJ010000156.1:0-1887 GCA_964481765.1 uncultured Rikenellaceae bacterium
GATGTCCCTTCCGAAATATTTAACAAAGCACTGATTTCCTTATGTGAATAACCCTCAATCGCATACAAATTGAATACCATACGATATTTCGGTGAGAGCTTTCGGATCATCCTCAACAAATCCTGAGCTGACAGTTCTTCAAATATTTCATCATCAACTCCAACCTCTAAATTCTCCTCCTGGTTTTCAACCCGATTCAAATGGTATTTATCACGGTATTTTTCCAGGGCGGTATTAATCATGATCCTTCGTATCCAGCCTTCGAAAGAACCAATTTTCTGAAACTGATGCAGGTTCAAAAATACCCTGATAAACCCTTCCTGCAAAACATCCTTGGCCTCTTCATAATCGCCGGAATACTGAAGGCAAACAGCAAACATCTTCCCCGCAAACCGCTGATAAAGTCGTTCTTGTGCTATTGAATTGCCTTCAAGACACCCCTTGATTATATCTGATAAACCGTCTCCCAATTCCCCCGAATATATTAGTTTGGTTAAAATTACCAATAATAACCGGTGGAACAAAAAGCTTACCAGAAATATTTTAGGGTAACCTGTACACGTAAGATGGATAAAAAGGATAAATGGTTGCGTTGATTTATTCATGAAGAAAACGGCATACATTTTGCATTGTAATTTGGATAACCGAAGAAAAAAACCACATAAACCGTTACGCCATGAAACCTCTGATTAAGCTGTTTATCCTGGTTCTGCTTTTTCTACCCGTAATGCAATCCTGTGAGGAAGCCAGCGATAATCCTGGACCCACCCCTCTTGATCTCACCCCGAAATCGAGAATGTTGATTCAGGCGGATAATGCCTTCGGACTGGAGCTTTTTCGTGAAGTGGTTGGTTCGGAAGAGGACACAAAAAACATCATGGTCTCTCCACTGAGTGTTTCTCTTGCCCTTGCCATGACATACAATGGTGCTGATGGCACAACCAGGGAGGCAATGGAAGAAACCCTGCATCTCAGCGGTCTTACCGTTGATGAGATCAACAACTCATATAAAAACCTGATCCGTGCCATGATCAGCCTGGATCCAAAGGTTACTCTCGAGATTGCCAATTCAATCTGGTACAGGGATGATTTTTTTGTCGAGCCCGATTTCCTTGATGTAAATCAAACCTATTATGATGCGGAGGTTATGCCCCTGGACTTTGCAGATCCAGCCAGTCTTGAAATAATCAATGACTGGGTGGCTGAAAACACCAACGATAAAATAACAAAGATCCTCGATGAGATCGATCCGCTGGATGTAATGTTCCTGATTAACGCCATCTATTTCAAAGGAATCTGGACATACCAATTTGATCCCGAACTGACATCCGATCTGCCCTTTTACCTGGCAAACGGAACGACGGAAGAAGTGCCATTCATGATCATGGAGGCGGATATGATGTATTACATGAACGACTTCTTCGAAGCAATTGAACTACCTTATGGTAAGGGAGATTACAGCATGATCGTGATGGTTCCCTGCAGCGATAAAACAACAGGCGATGTGATTGATCAGATGACTGCAGAAAACCTGGACTCCTGGTTCAATGGATTTTATCTTCGCGAGGGGTTAAAGATCCATTTGCCAACATTCAGATTCGAATATGAGAAGAGTCTCAATGAAATACTCAGCACACTGGGAATGGCAGTAGCTTTTTCACCCGGAGAGGCAGATTTCTCAAAGATCAATCCCTTTTACGCGCTATTTATCTCCGAGGTAAAACACAAAACATTCGTCGAAGTGAATGAGGAGGGTACGGAAGCTGCTGCTGTAACATCGGTAACGATCAGCCTGACCAGCATCGAACCATCAAACCTGTTTGAAGCCAACAGGCCGTTCCTGTTCCTGATTAAAGAGAACACATCCGATGCCCTTATTTTTATGGG
>CAYZVJ010000156.1:1987-4541 GCA_964481765.1 uncultured Rikenellaceae bacterium
GTTATGGGGAACGGATACGCATATTCTGGCATATCGGGAAGCTTCTTCCTTGCGGGTTCGGGTAAAGAAGCTAAGCGAGACGCTTCCAATGTGGTGTTGAAACAGTTCTTCTTCTGATTTATTGATAATAACAAAAATGCCCGTGGGTTCCGAGTTTTGATAAAACTCCCCGGCAAGTAATTTTTTCTCCTTCAGGAAATTGATGTTTTTTCTGATATCCGTGGTTGTATTCTCCTTGAATTCCCGTACTGCTTTCTTTCCCTTCTCTGATGTTAAGAGCTGGTGGACCAGAAGCTGTGCGAATGCATTCACCCCATTGCAGGAATAGAGGATTCTCAGTCGGAACTCATCGTTGAACTCTCTGTTAACCGAATGGACAAAACCCAGTCGTTGTCCGCTCAAGCCTACTGATTTACTGAAACTTTCAATAATGATCACATTGGGAAGGTTCATCAGATCCTGAAACATGGTATCGTCATTATCAGAAAAGACCCTCCTGTAGGGACTATCGAAGATGACAATCACACCAGCGTCATTCAATGCTCGTATCAGGGCCAGGATCTGTTCATCTTCGTACTTATTTCCCAGGGGATTATTCGGATCACAAATCACCACGGCAGCATTCCGGAGAGAAGTGATATCTGCCTTCAGGTCATCGAAACTATCGTACATTTCATTTTTCACTTTCCGGATGGTGGAAATTTGTCCGTATGCGCCCCAATAAAATACAGGAAGCCAGATCTTCTCTACGCCAAGGATCTGGAAAATTAAATCCAATCCTCCCATGCTTCCGGCAGTGACTGTCAGGTGATCGATGGATGCTTGATTTCCAAAAAACTCCTTATTGATGGCAAGTTTCAATTCGTCCATCCCTGAATTTTGTGGATAAACCTGCAATGCAGGACTGTTGAAATCGATCTCTTCAATGACCTCTTTCAGGTTAATGTTGCACACGGAATTTACTCCGCGGTTCAGGTAGAGGTATTCCTCGCCGGTTTCTTCACTCAGTTTTTTTATCTTTTCACCAATACCAACAATTGCCGAGAACCGGGCTCCACTTTTGTTAATTTTCATATCTCTGAACGGTTTTATAAATGGATTACTTCGCCAAAGGCAGCTGCAGCTGCTTCCATGATTGCTTCTGACATGGTTGGGTGAGGATGAACGGATTTGATTATTTCATGTCCTGTGGTTTCCAATTTTCTGGCAACCACAATTTCTGCGATCATTTCTGTCACATTGGCTCCGATCATATGAGCCCCCAGGAGCTCACCATATTTAGCATCAAGCACAAGTTTTACAAATCCTTCTTTTTGTCCTGCAGCACTGGCTTTTCCGGAAGCTGTAAAGGGGAACTTCCCCACTTTTATCTCATACCCGGCTTTTTTTGCTGCTTCCTCGGTCATACCAACGGAAGCCACTTCAGGAGTCGTGTAAGTGCATGCCGGGATATTGTTATAATCCATTGGTTGTGGCGTTCCCCCTGCAATTTTCTCAACACAAATGATCCCTTCAGCAGAAGCAACGTGGGCAAGTGCAGGACCGTGAACGATATCTCCAATAGCATAAACTCCCTGAGCGGTTGTCCTGTAGTATTCATCCACTCTGATCTTCCCCTCTTCAATCTCAATACCCAGTTCATCGATCCCGATTCCTTCGATATTTGGAGTGATCCCGACTGCCGACAGTACCACTTCAGCTTCTTTCTCTTCTTCGCCTTTGTCTGTTTTTATCCTGACCTTGCAGAGATCATTGGCTACCTCAACCGATTCAACGGTTGAATTGATCATGACTTTCATGCCCATTTTCTTAAACGACCGCTCGAGTTGTTTTGAGACTTCCTGATCCTCCAGTGGGACAATATTCGGGAGGAATTCAACCAGCGTAACCTGGCATCCCAGGGATTGGTAGAACCAGGCAAACTCACTGCCAATGGCTCCTGATCCAACAACCATCATTGTTCCGGGCAATTTTTTCAGGGTCATTGCCTCCCTGTAACCAATAACTTTTTTGCCGTCAATTTTCAGGTTCGGTAATTCTTTCGAACGGGCGCCGGTAGCAAGGATGATATGATCCGATGTATATTCCTCTTTCTTTCCGTTTCCTCCATCGACCTCAACCTTCCCGCTTCCGGCCAGTTTGCCTGATCCTTTGATGTGATCAATCTTATTCTTCTTAAACAAAAACTGTATGCCCTTGCTCATTCCTTCAGCCACTTCACGGCTACGGGCAATCATTTTTCCAAAATCGGGGGTGGCTTCTCCATTCAGGGCGACCCCAAATTCCTCTGCGTGTTTTACATATTGGAATATCTGGGCACTTTTAAGCAGTGATTTTGCTGGAATACATCCCCAGTTGAGGCATATTCCTCCCAATTCCGTACGCTCAACAACCCCAACCTTCATTCCCAGTTGAGCAGCACGTATGGCAGCAACATATCCTCCCGGCCCACTGCCTATTACAATTAAATCATATTTCATTCGTATAAATTTTTATAAACCGCCTGCGAATTTACGCTGATTTTCAACAAACAGAAACTTTTTATATATAAAAT
>CAYZVJ010000157.1:0-2259 GCA_964481765.1 uncultured Rikenellaceae bacterium
TATAGCCTGAATTTTCCTTGACAATGACAAGGATCCCAAATTTATTATCAACCTCATTCCGGAATTCACCCGGCAGGTCGTCAATGTGGTGGTAAAGGTTCTGCAGGCTTTCCACCAGAATATTATACATTTTTTTTCTTATCTTGGGATCTTCATCTTCTTCTGTCAACTTTGACTCAACACTGTCCAACACATTATTGATCATATCCGAGGTAACGCTCCCCTTAAAGGATAATACTACATTACCACTACTAAGTTCATCAAAATAATCATGTACATTAAAGCTCATCAAAGGCCAATCTTTTCCTTAGTCCTTAACATTCTGACTAAATCGGTGATTATAATCAACAAATATAAAAAAAAATATATCTTTTGAAAACACAGATAGAAATTGTTGTTTCAATAAGTGATTCATAAAAGTAATATAATTTTCAGAATATTCTTTCCCTCAACTCTATTTTACTGATTGTTTTGTTAGGATGACTCTGTTTTTTGTTTTTTTGAACCTTGGTAAAGTACATATTTCTGGAATTTTACTTCAAGTGGTCCATTATAGAGTGTCATTTTTTTTGAAGGATGAAGGCCAATGTGTTTCAGTGCTTCTTTATTGGAACTCAATATCCAGGTATAATACCCTGCATAGTTACGTTTCAGTACATCTCCCACATTCTGGTATAACCGGTTGATTTCGCTGGTTTGCATTCGTTCGCCGTACGGGGGATTCATGATTATAATCCCTTCGTTCCATGGGGGTGTGAGTTTTTCAAACGGAGCCTGACGGATCTCAATTTTTCCGTTAAGCCCGGCATAGTCAGCGTTTTTTAATGCCATGGATACACATGTTCCTGACCGGTCTGAGCCTCTGATCTCTCCGTTGATATCTGGTTTATTCAAGGATTGCTTTTTCACTTTTTCAAACAGTTCAGGATCATAATCGAGCCATTGCTGAAAAGCGAACCTTTTCCTGAAAGAGCCGGGTGGTATTCCATTGGCTATCAAGCCGGCTTCGATGACGATGGTTCCTGAGCCGCACATTGGGTCCATCAGGTTTGATTCTGGTCTCCAGCCTGCAAGTTGCAGCATTCCGGCTGCAAGCACTTCATTCAGTGGTGCTTTATGTGTATCAGAACGATATCCCCTCTTATGCAGTGATGCCCCGCTGCTATCAAGGGAAAGGGTAAATGTCTGGTTACTGATGTGAACATTGATAAGCAGATCAGGCATCCGGCTATCAACATCTGGGCGTTTTCCGGTTCGGTCCCTGAAAGAATCAACAATTGCATCTTTTACCGTGAGTGCAACGAAGCCGGAATGCCGGAAGGTGGAAGAAAAAACCACTGCATCAATACGCAACGAATGTTCCGGCGAAAGGTATTTATTCCATTCAATAGCCCTTGTTTTTTGGTACAGTTCACGTTCATTCCTGACAGTGCAAACATGAATCGGTTTTAACACCTTCAGGGCTGTACGAAGATGATAATTAGCCCGGTACAACAGTTCCGTATCCCCGGAAAAACGGACACCACGCTTCAAGGGCACAATCGTATCTGCACCCAATCCCGATAATTCCTTCATGAGCACCTCTTCAAGTCCGGGGAGGGTCTTTGCGATCATCTCAAATGTAGAACGCTTACTCATCATCTTGCTGGCAAATTACCTTTTATAAAACCCAAAGTATCCTGTAATGCCTGAATGGCATTATGTAACCGGTTCTCTCCCCTGCCTTCAATCATTCGGTAGGATGCACCATAATGGCTCAACTCATCCTCGTAGCGGCTGAATAGCCGCTCCCGGTCCAACCCGCTATGCTCCCTGACCGGATCATTTATCCACTCAATATCGGTACGGCATAACAGGTAAAGATCTACCGTGATCTCCCGAATGGCACGATCGATAAAATCCGGACAGGTCTGATACCTCTCAAGGAACCATACTCTGGTGATGATCAATCCTGTATCGAAGAAAACAAATTGGTCAGCACCTTCATACTGATTGGTTAATTCCTCAATCTGTCTTCTGCCTATGTGCAGGAGGTCCTGGTATCCATATTCTCTTCCCAGGTTCCTGACAAATCCCCTGGCATATTCAGGAACCCAGGCCGTTCCGAAAGACCGGGCGAGCTGCTCTGCAAGCGTAGTCTTTCCGGTAGATTCCGGCCCGGTAATTACTACCTTTTTAAGCCCTCTTTTTCCGTTGTCTGTATCTCCTTTTTCCATTCAATATACCCTTTGAAAGCCATCAGGGTATATACCAGAAACA
>CAYZVJ010000157.1:2359-4537 GCA_964481765.1 uncultured Rikenellaceae bacterium
TCCTTTTTCCATTCAATATACCCTTTGAAAGCCATCAGGGTATATACCAGAAACAGTACAACTGTCGGGTACATCCCCTTGTATACATAGAGTCCGAGCGATACCGCATCAACTACAATCCAGATCAACCAGTGCTGAATAATCTTCCGTGCAAGCATCCAGGTGGCAACAATACTCGCCGCAGTGGTAAAAGCATCCCAATAGAGCAGCTCAGAAACCTCAACATTAAGCAATTCCGGTAACTTCTTCAGCATATACACCAGCACAACGTAGATGCATGCTGTAATGATCAATAAAATCACACCCAGCTTTTGCGTTAACCTTGAGATGCGTAATGTATTTGTTTCCTGGCTACCACTACCGTGCAGCCAATAATACCACCCGTATATACTGATCACAACATAATAGATGTTCATCCCCATATCAGCATATAGCCGTTCACCATAAAAGACATATATGTAAAGCGCTGATGTGATCAGCCCAAGGGGCCAGAGCCATATTTTCTGTCGTATGGCGAAATAGAGATAAAGCAGTCCCGATATCGCTCCTAATATCTCAATGTATTGGTTGGACAGCCATTGAATAATAGGGCTCATGAGATTGCTTCTTACCTGTCTGTTTTCCGGGTTAGTCCTTTTCCAGCTTGCTCAGGTATTGATCGGAGTGTTGCAGTATTTGAATCGCTTTCAGGAATCCTGAGTCCTCTTTATTGATTACTTCATAAAATTCGCTCATATCCCATATATCCCTGGCAATCAATCCTTTAATTACGAGTTTCATTTTATCTCCGGAGACACTGATCCCTTTTGAATCTGGTTCAATACCCTCATTCTTCGCCAGCTGAACCAGATTGTTGATCATATCGTCGCTCACCGTAAAGGAAGCATTAAAATCTTCAAACGTGGTGTATTTTCGTGTCAGCTTATCCCTGTTTCTGTCAACAAAATCAAGGGTATAACTATTGATTATTCCCTGTCCTGATATTTTTGTATAATAGTTGGAATAACCTGATGTATCGAGCGGTACGAAGAAATCCGGCATAATACCTCCCCCGCCATATACTGTCCTCTGTTTCACCAGTGTCCTGAATTTTAGCGAATCCGGGAACTCAATGTTTTCGATACTGCCAAATTCACCATTCTCGTATCGTTTTGAAAGGTCTTTTGCGTATTCTTCAAAACCATCATCATATGGTTTTTGTATCAACCGTCCGGTAGGCGTATAATAGCGTGCAATGGTCAGGCGGATCATGGAGCCATCGGTCAGCATAAAAGGGCGTTGGACCAGGCCTTTGCCAAATGATCTTCTTCCGACAAGGATTCCCCGGTCCCAATCCTGTATAGCTCCGGCAACAATTTCACTCGCTGAAGCCGAACCTTCATCGATCAGTACGACAACCCGTCCGTCATTAAACTCCCCTGCTGATGTGGCTCTGTAGTCCCTCCTGGGAATGTTTTCACCCTGCATATAAACAATCAGTTTTCTGTCTGACAGAAAATGGTCGGCAAGCTGAACTGCTGGTTCCATATATCCCCCGCCATTGTTTCTTAAATCCAGTATCAGATCCTGAATATTTTCTTTCCTGAGTTTTTCAAGTGCGTCATTGAACTCATTCATTGTAGTCAGCGAGAAACGGTTCAGCTTGATATAGCCGATATTTTCATCCACCATGAATGCAGCATCGAGGCTGTTGATCGGTATTTTATCCCTGGTAATGGTAAAACCGAGCAGTTCCGGAACACCCTTTCGTCTGATACGTATAGAAACTTTGGTGCCTTTCTCCCCCATCAGCTTATCCTGTACTTTGCTGGTTGACATCCCCACTCCGGCAACATTTTCATTCTCAATCTCCACAATTCGGTCGCCTGCTCTTATTCCCACCTTTTCGGAAGGTCCGCCGGATACAGGTGCAATAACAAGAATCGTATCGAACAATATATTAAACTGGATTCCTATTCCTTCAAAATTCCCCTGAAGCGGCTCATTCATCTCCTTTACCTCATCACTGGGTATGTATACCGAATGAGGATCGAGGTTATGTAACATACTGACGATAACCTCTTCTACCAGTTGCTCCTGGTTCACTGTATCGACGTAGTAATTCTCAACCAGGTCTAATATCTTACCAATCTTAAGCGATTGTTCAAACGTCCCAATCTGTCCGAACAATCCCCCGCA